>JBFMDF010000182.1:0-4808 GCA_040753935.1 Bacteroidota bacterium
GGTGAGTTGTGGAAACTGTTGGAGATGTGTAAAAAGAATGCTCGTTTTCTGCTCGATGAACTAAAGTTACAAAAACTGAAACAGAGGGATTTTATCCCCGCCGCTGTTCGTTCACTCCAGCGAGACCTTCGTTTGGCAAAACCGCCACGACGTATAGAATGTTTCGACATCTCTCATTTTCAAGGAACGGAAACTGTTGCTTCAATGGTGGTATTTGAAGATGGAAAACCGAAGAAAAGCGAATATCGCAAATTCAAAATTACATCCGTTGCCCCTACAGAGGTAAATGACTTTGCCAGCATGAAAGAGGTCATCTTTCGTCGGTACAAACGCGTGTTAGAGGAAGCGCTGGAGATGCCTGATTTGATACTGGTTGACGGAGGAAAGGGGCAACTGTCAAGTGCGCTCGAATCGTTGAATGAACTCGGCATCGGCTCGCATCCGATCATCAGTCTTGCCAAGCGGCTGGAAGAAGTATTTGTTCCCCACCAGAGTGAACCGATTCCTATTCCGAAAACGTCATCGGCGTTGAGATTACTTCAACAAATCCGCGACGAAGCACACCGCTTTGCCATTACGTTTCATCGGTCACTGCGCGACAAACGCACGCTTCAAACCGAGTTGGATTTAATTAAAGGGGTTGGGAAAAAACGTGCGAGAGAATTGCTGGAAGTGTTTGGTTCGGTGCAGGGGGTGAAATTTGCAACTGTTGAACAATTGACGGAAGTTGTCGGGGAGAAAACCGCACAGAAAATTCAGGAGTATTTTGAGATGGAAGAGAATTCCGCTCAACCGCTCGAAGAGTCCTTCGGAAAAGATGAAGTACAGACATCCTGACTCCTCTTTTCTTCTCAATTTTCCTGCACTTATTCGTTGTTTTTCAGCACCATTTCGGTTATCTTTAAGTTTACAAGCCCTTAAAAATTAGCAACTTATCACTTTTTCAGCAGTAAGGAGTCTTTACGCACTATGGCAATAATGAACAAGATGCGCGATAATATGCCCGCCATTCTCATCGGTTTGGTAGTTGTCTTTGTCATTACAATTGTGTTTGAGTGGGGAATGGATTATCTCGGTATGTCGCGTACCAGCGATACGTTAGGTGTTATTGAAGGGAAAAAAATCACCTATCAGGAGTTTTCCGAACTTGTTCGCCAGCAGGCAGAACAGTATAAACAACAGACAAAGCAGGAACCGGACGAAAATACGTTTCGTCAGATCAGAGAGCAGGTGTGGAACAATGTAGTTACCCAAACACTGATTGATCGTGAAACAAAACGAGCCGGCATTACGGTAAGCGATCAGGAGATTGTTGATTGGGTACGCGGTGACAATCCCCCCGAATTTCTTGTACGCCAATTTACCGATTCAACCGGACAGTTTAGGCGTGATGCGTATGAACAGGCGTTGAACGATCCGCGGAACAAAGAAGTGTGGGTGCAGGTCGAACAAGCGCTCCGCCAGCAACGTCTTGCCGAAAAGATGCAAAGTTACATTTTCTCCTCCCTTCGCGTAACGTACGGAGAGTTGATGGATCGATTCATCGATCAGAATATGAAGGTCAATCTTCAATATGCGTTGTTCGATCCGAACAAGTATGTGCGCGATGATGAGGTAACAGTAACAGAAGACGATCTTCGCAGAGAGTACACCGAACGAACCGAAGAATTTAAAACTCCCGCAACACGCAAACTGAAATATGTGTTGTTCAGCGACCAACCATCGGCAAAAGACTCGCAGGATGTGCTGGATCAGATTACCAGTATTCTTTCTCAAGCAAAATCCGGAATTGATTTTCTCGAACTGCAGAAAAGTTATACAGAAACCTCTCCACAGCCCGCATTCTTCAAGCACGGTGAGTTGACGCGCGAGAAGGAAGAAGTTATTTTCTCCGCTAAAACCGGAGATGTTGTTGGGCCTATTCATGATTACGAAGGGTATCATATCTTCAAAATTCTGGAAGAGAAAAAGGGGAGTGATGTGTACGTCAAAGCCCGCCACATTTTGTTGAATGCCGCAACTGCTGAACAGGAAGCCGCGTCGAAAAAACTTGCCGCGGAATTGATTGCACGAGCGCGAAAAGGTGAAGACTTTGCTGTACTCGCAAAACAGTACTCTACCGAACCCGGCGCTACTGTCTCCGGCGGCGATCTTGGCTGGTTCGGGAAAGGAAGAATGGTGAAAGAATTTGAAACCGCCGCATTCAGCGGCAAGCCGGGACAAGTGATTGGTCCGGTCAAAACACAATTCGGCATTCATGTCATTAAAGTTGAAGGACGCGACGATAGAGAACTGAAAGTTGCCACTATTACCATTCCGCTAAAAGCCAGCACCCGTACGCGCGATGAAGCGTATCAACGAGCGCTCGATTTTGCGTACGTGGCTCGTAAAGGAAATTTTGAAACCGAAGCGCAAGCGCTCGGCTTGACCGTGCAGGAAACTCCTGAGTTTCAGAAAGGAACAACCGTTCCCGGCTTCGGCTTTGCTGAAATGATTAATAAATTCGCTTTTAAGAACGATATTGGCGATATCAGCGACGCCTACCAGGTAAACAACGGCTATGCGGTGGTCAAGATTGTGGAGGCAAAGAAAGAAGGAGTTCGTCCCTTTGACGAAGTGAAAGAATCACTGAGACCACGTGTTGTACGAAAGAAAAAATTCGAAAAGATTACTCCAATGGTGCAGGAAAAATATTCCACCCTCGGTGCACAAGGAGATTTGAATACACTTGCCGTTGATCCAACGATCTCAGTACAAACTACAGGTGAATTTTCCGTAGGCGGATATATCCCAACCATTGGGCGTGATTATGCAGTGATTGGAGCGGCGAAACAAGGGGAGACAGGAAAAATTCTTCCACCGATAGAAGGACAACGCGGTTTCTATTTGATCAAGATTTTGAGCCGAACAACGATTGACACATCGGCGTTCAATTCGCAGAAAAATATGCTGGCAACACAATTGCTTCAGGAAAAGAAGCAACGGGTACTTGCGCAGTGGCTTGAGAAGTTGAAAGAATCTGCCGATATTGAGGATAACAGAGAACTCTTTTTCCGATAACTTCATGCGGTGGTGGCGGGTAGAATGAAGACACTTCATCTACTGTTGTGGCTTGTGGCGATTCAACTTTCTGCGCAGGAAATTGATGCAAGTCTTACGCTCAAAGGGACATTCACAACCAGCACGCGTTTTCTGTACGATATTGATCGGGAAATCTATTCGGGTGAGCGCGTGCTGGAATCAAATTACGGCTTTGGCGTTGATGTGCGGTGGAAGATGTTGTGGGATCGGTTTTATGGAGGCGTTAGTGTAGAAAAAATCAGGGCGTCGGAAGTTTCCTACGTGGTGTACACTCATTTGAATAACCTAAGCGTGCCGACGGAAGAAGGATTCGAGATGACGGCTGTTGAATTAAGCGGTTACTACATTGTGCCGATCAGTTCAGACAAGGTTCACTTCTACATCGGCGGCGGCTTTGGATTGTATGACGGAGAACGTATCCATACGTATGCCGATGTTCGTGCAGTCACTATTTCTTCGACCTCGAATATCGGCATCCATGTTATGACCGGAATCGACTATGCGATTTCCGAACGATTTGCAGTACGAGGGGAATTAAAGTTTCGAGATCCGCACTTCGATGTTACCGATACGTTCGATCAATCCACGGCAACATACCGCGGCTACACAATTCAAATTCCGCTGCACGACCGGCAGGAACGAACAACCAGAGTAAACTTATTTGGCGTGAACTATATGATTGGTATGGTGGTAACACTGTAACGGATGACGGCAAGCGGAGAAAAAGTCTCTTCCCGCCGTTGTGGCGGGATTTTATTTTCACTATGAGCAAACATAAGTTCGAAAAAAAATCGGTTATCTTCCTCACCGGCTTTATGGGAAGCGGCAAAAGCACCGTGGGTCCCATTCTGGCGAATACGATTGGCTTCAAGTTTGTTGATCTTGACAGTCATATAGAACACAAAGTCGGTATGAGGATAGGAGATATCTTTAAAAATTATGGCGAGCCGAAGTTCCGCGAGTTAGAGCGTGAATCACTCCGCGAATTGCTCCATACCGCATCAACAGTCATTTCTCTCGGCGGTGGAACGGTAACAAATGCCGAAACGCTCGATCTGGTTAAACGTCACGGCGTCATGGTGTATTTGCATTCTGATGTTGCACACATCTACCAGCGTCTGCGGACGAAAAGCGACCGGCCGCTGTTGCGGGACGATCAAGGAAATCTGCTCGACGGCGAGGATTTGATGAAGAAAATAGAAAATCTCATAAACACCCGAAAACCGTACTACGAACAAGCCGACATCATTATTACCACCGACGACAAGAAGATCGGCCACACTATTGATGAGTTGGCAAAACGGCTTTCGCATTACATCGAATGACATTGTGATGAAACCTTCCCTGCATGTTTCACTTGGCGAAAGAACCTACCCGATCTACATCGGCGCCGGACTATTGAAAAACACCGGGATAGTGTTTAAGAAACACAGACTTGCCTCACCGGTCGTTATTATTACCGATACTCATGTTACTGCATTATACCGCTCAATGGTTGAAAGGAGTTTGCAGAAAGAAGGTTTCACGGTTCGCACTATTGTAGTTCCTTCCGGCGAACAACAGAAAAGTCTGCGCCGCTCTGAAACGATATACACCCAATTGTTGAAATGGAACATCGATCGTTCCGCCACCATTGCCGCTTTGGGCGGGGGAGTGATTGGAGATTTAGCGGGTTTTATTGCCGCTACCTACCAGCGCGGCATCAACTTCGTGCAACTGCCGACCTC
>JBFMDF010000183.1:0-4794 GCA_040753935.1 Bacteroidota bacterium
TAATTACCGTCCGTGGGAGAATACGTACATTCGGTTGCAGTACCGTGAATTCCCATACTCCATCTATGGATATGGCTATCAACCGTTTGGCGGTATGTTTTCAGGGCTTGGATATTACGAGGAATAATTTCGTTTACGTTAGAAACTGTCATTCATAGTGGATAACCGAGCAGTCGAAAGACTTCCTCGGTTATTTTTTTGTTCATGCACAATCAGCAATCAAAAAAAAATATTCTTTTGACAGTTGCAATTGTTGCACTGGTTATTTTTAACGGACTGCAGTTGTACGGAATTGTTACCGATTCACCAACAAAAAGCATTGTAAGAGGGAACAACAAGACCGATACGACTCATTTGCCGATACAAATCAACGTGCTGAACGGCTGTGGTATTGCGGGTGTAGGGACTACGATGACGACATTCTGCCGTCAGGCAGGATATGACGTTGTGGAAATGGGAAATTACAAATCGTTCGATGTTATGGAATCGATGGTGATCGACCGGAGCGGCAAGATGGACGATGCCCGACGCTTAGCAACACTTCTCGGCATTTCACAGAACAACGTCATTCAACAATTCAGCAACGACCACCTGGTGTCGGCATCAATTGTTATTGGGAAAGACTATAAAAATTTACTTCCATGGAAGAAATAACAGAGGAGAGGTAGTGACATCAAAAACACTTGCTAAAAAAATTGCCGTTGCCGCATTGAGCAAAAAGGCGTACGATGTTGCAATCATGGATTTACGGAAATTGACTTCAATGACAGATTACTTCGTTATCTGTTCGGTCGATTCCGATACTCAGGCGCGGGCAGTTGCCGATACGATAAAACATGAGACAATGGAAAAAGGCGAATCACTTGTTCGCAAGGAAGGGTATTCAGAAGGAAGATGGATATTGCTCGATTACATCGATGTTGTGGCGCATGTCTTTCACAAAGATCTGCGAGCATTTTACAATTTGGAAAAGTTGTGGGGAGATGCGAAGTTTGAGTATGTTCATGACACACCGGATGGGACAGCGGCAACTGTTCGAACGAAGAGGAAAACAACGAAGAAAACCACACGATTAACGTAGTCAATCCGAAGGATCCTTCGGATTCGTAGAAAAGAAGACTTCAACGAAATGAAAGATCAACTGCATCAACAACTAACATCAATTCTCTCCGATCTTCACTATCCTGCCGTTGCTATTACATTTGATAAACCGAAAATGGAAGCACACGGCGACTTGACAACCAATGTTGCCATGCTGGTGGCAAAATCGGCCGGAAAAAATCCGCGTCAGGTAGCGCAATCAATTGTTGAAAAGCTGAAGGTTGACAGCACAGCGCTTTCATCAGTTGAAGTAGCAGGACCCGGCTTCATCAATTTCAAATTTTCTCCTCAGTATATTGTTGAACAGTCAAAAACGATTCTGCAACTCGGCGATTCGTTCGGTAGAAGCACCATTGGTGGAAGGAAAAAAACCAATGTCGAATGGGTGAGTGCGAATCCCACAGGCCCGTTGCATAGCGGTCACGGCAGGCAAGTAATTCTCGGCAAAGCGATTGCTAACTTACTTGAATGGACCGGTCATGATGTCACGCGGGAGTACTATTTCAACAATGCCGGTAACCAAATGCGTACGTTAGCGGAAAGTATCTATGCGAGGTACCGTCAAGAACTGGGTGATGATTATCCGTTTCCCGAGGAAGGATACAGGGGGGAGTACATAGTTGATATTGCCAGGCAAATTGTGAAGGAAAAAGGAGATTCACTTCGGTCCACCGATGCAGAACGATCGTACTTCAAACAATACGGTGAAACATGGTGTTTCAAAAAAATTAAAGAAACACTGGCGAGACTGAATGTTCACCACGATGTGTTTTACAATGAAGATTCTCTATATGCAACGGGGAAAATTCAGGAAGTGATTGATGAGTTCAAGCGGAAAAATCTTGCCTACGAACAAGATGGCGCTCTCTGGTTCCGTGCCACCGCCTTTGGGGCAGACAAAGACCGTGTAATTGTGAAAAGTTCTGGCGAACCGACATACCGTTTACCTGATATTGCTTACCACAGAGAAAAATTTCGTCGCGGCTTTGAATTGATTGTCGATATTTTCGGCGCAGATCATATTGCTACATTTCCTGATGTTCTCAACGGCGTCAAAGCGCTCGGCTACGAAACGAACAATGTAAAAGTCATCATCCATCAAATGGTTTCGTTCGTCAATGGCAGCGAAGTGGTGAAAATGTCCAAACGGAGCGCCAATGTATACACGCTGGATGATTTAATTGATGAAGTAGGAGTTGATGCTGTCTCATATTTCTTCGTAATGCGAAGTGTCGGCACCCATCTGGAATTTGATATTGCCTTGGCAAAAGAACAATCGGAAAAAAATCCGGTGTACTACCTCCAGTATGCCCATGCTCGTATTGCCAGCATCTTACGATTTGCCCAGCAAGAAGGATTTGCTCTTTCCGATTACCCATCACTGCTTCGCACAACGGATTTTTCATTGGTCAAGGAAAAGGAAGAGATTGATCTGGTAAAAACATTGTTGGAGTTTCCGGACATTGTGCAAAGTTGTGCACTCAGTTTTGAGCCGCACCGCTTAACAACGTACCTGCGGGAAGTTGCCGAATCGTTTCACCGTTTTTACCATGAACATCGAGTTATCAGTGATGATAAACATTTGATGCAGGCGCGATTAGCCCTTTGTTTAATGACGAAAATTGTTATTGCCAACGGGTGTAAAATTTTAGGTGTATCTTGTCCTGAAAAAATGTAAATTACTCGCAACAAAAACCGAGGAATATTAGCCAGCCACATTGTTACTGCTTTACCAACTCAGTTTTCAGGATTGTGTTTCCGCACTTCAGATAAGTTGGAAATCCTGAGTGTTTTTCTTACATTTTACAACTAATAACAGAAATTTTTTTGATAATGAAGAACGTTCTTGTAACCGGCGGCGCCGGTTTCATTGGCAGTAATTTTGTTCACTACCTGTTGAGTAAGTACGAACAGTATCGTATCATCAATTTCGATGCTCTGACGTATGCCGGGAATTTGGAAAACCTTGTTGCTGTTGAACATCATCCTCGCTACGTTTTTGTAAAAGGAAATATTTGTAACAAAGAAGAAGTTCAGCGAGCATTTCAGGAATATCAAGTTGACACTGTAGTGCATTTTGCTGCGGAATCCCATGTCGATAGAAGCATTTTAGGCCCTGCCATTTTTGTTCACACCAACGTGCTGGGTACAAATATTCTCCTTGATGTTGCTCGCGAATACGGTGTTGAAAAATTCCTGCATGTCTCTACTGATGAAGTGTATGGTTCGCTCGGTCCCTCGGGGTATTTTACAGAAAATACGCCACTTCATCCCAATAGCCCGTACGCGGCAAGCAAAGCTTCGTCCGATTTGCTTGTGCTTGCATATCACCACACGTTCGGTTTTCCCGGCGTGGTGACGCGTTGTTCAAACAATTACGGACCATACCAATTCCCGGAAAAGTTAATCCCGCTGATGATTGCTAATGCATTAAACGATAAGCCGCTACCCGTGTACGGCGACGGGTTGTACGTGCGAGATTGGCTGTATGTGAAAGATCATTGTTCGGCGCTCGACATCGTTCTGCACAAGGGAACAAGTGGTGAAGTGTACAACATCGGCGGGCACAATGAATGGAAAAATATTGATATTGTAAAATTGATTTTGAAAGAACTGAACAAACCAGAATCGCTCATCTCATTTGTGAAAGATCGGCCGGGACACGACCGCCGGTACGCTATTGATGCTTCAAAGATACAACGTGAACTGGGGTGGATTCCTGCACATAATTTTGAAAACGGAATTCGGGAAACGATTCAATGGTATGTGCAGAACCGGAGTTGGTGGGAGCGGATTATCAACGGCGAGTATCAAAAGTATTATGAGTTGCAATATTCTGAACGAGTATAAATGGAATAAACAATATGCGCTGGAACATCTTTTCTCTCTTAGTCTTCCCACTCTTTTTATGTGCGCAGGTCACCGAAAAATCTGACCGAACCACGCTGGGTACTAATGCTACACCATCAACGCAACAAGTCACCCCGCAACTAATACGCACTCCCATTCAAGATGGACCGGTTGATCCTAAAGAATATATCGTTGGACCCGGTGATGTATTCAGCGTGAACATCTGGGCGGCGACACCACTTAGTTTCCAAGTTCCTGTTACACCCGAAGGTTCCGTCGTTATTCCCACAGTGGGCGAAATATATATTGCTGGAAAGTCATTGGCAGAAGCAAAAGAATTAGCATTGAAGGAAATTCGGAAAAAATATCTCTCCGGTATTCCTTCCTTCACGCTGCTGACTCCGCGAACATTTGCCGTTACCCTCAAAGGTGCAGTAAAGAAAGAAGGGACATTTTACGTACAATCTACGCAACGAGTGGATGCCATTGTCAATTACGTTGAACCCAATAGAGAGCCAGACAGCACTATTGCACAGCGAAATATAAAAATCCGTCACAAAAATGGGAAAGTATCCGTCGCCGACCTCGAAAAATTCTATGCAACGCAAAACACACTCTACAATCCTTTGTTACAAGATGGCGATGTGGTAGTCGTCCCCTACAAAAATATCGGAAGGGATTTTATTGGCGTCTATGGCGCAGTCAACAAACCCGGAAGATATGAATATGTGGTTGGCGACAGCTTAACAACGGCATTGCGGATTGCGCGTGGTTTTACGGCTATTGCCGACAGCGAAAAAATCATTCTGTACAGATTTCAGAGCGACTCTACGCAAACAACAA
>JBFMDF010000184.1:0-4785 GCA_040753935.1 Bacteroidota bacterium
GGAGATCATTAATAGATGGAATGAAATGATAAATTGTATTTTTTGAATTTGGAATCACTTTAATTTAGCTTTGGTAAGCTATTGAGAAATTCAACTGCTCCTTGAGGATCCGGGCTATAAGCATCGGCACCAATATTAATTGCAAAGTCGAGAGTGACAGGAGCTCCACCGATAATGATTTTTGTAGTAGAAGAAAATTTTTTAATATCCTGTACTGTCACTTTCATATTTTGCATTGTTGTGGTGAGAAGAGCACTTAGCCCCACTACCGCATAGGGATAGCTGTCTAACGATTGTAAAAATTTTTCAGTTGATACATCGGTACCCAAGTCGATAACTTCCCATCCCGCCCCGGTAATCATCATGGAGACAATTTTTTTTCCAATATCATGCAAATCGCCCTTAACGGTACCCATGATCACTGTTCCTTTGGGTTTGATTTGCTTTGAAGAGTAGAATGGTTTTAAGTGTTCCATACCGGCTAACATGGCGCGAGCTGACATCAACATATCCGGAACGAATATCTGTTTATTTCGGAAACGTTCTCCAACATTATACATTGCTTGTATAAGACCGTCTTGAAGAATACGATCAAGAGGTATCCCTTGCTCAATAGCTTTTAGGGTTAGTTCATCAGCACCATCTTGATCTCGTAAATCGGCGGGATGGGGTGATTTTTTATTTATTTTTCCTCGCTCGATGCAATTTCGAAGTGAGAGAAGTATTTCTTCCATAATAAATGGTGATTTGTTAAATGGATTGTGAATATGTAAATGCAGATTTTTTTTGCATAGTTGAAATATTTTTCTTGACTTTTAGGTAAAGATAAAATTATATTCCTACTAAGTTATGTTAGCGTTAACACAAAAGCAAGCAAAAAACAAGAGTAAATTTTTTTCAAATAATGTGTTATCGATAACACAAATAATAACTTTTAGATCGGAGTCGTACCGATGAAACGAATTATTGTACCCCTCTTTCTCGTTTTTATTCTTGGTTGTAATCAGCAAAATAAAAAGGATGAACTATATCGTTGGAAAAGCAATCCCCAGCAGATTATTACTTTCGAACAAGCGTCAGCTGAAATAGCGTTTAAGATGGAACTTGTGAGAAAATTTTTAACAGATGAGAAGAAAGATGGGCTGTTATTAACACAAGTACGAAATGTCAACTGGATTACTGCTGGTTTGGCGAACAATCAAATAGTGTTGAATAAAGATGTAGGCGCTGCTTCTCTTTTAATTTTGAAAGATGGTAGAAAATTTTTGTTATGCAATGGTAGTGAAGCGGGGAGAATGATGGATGAGAGTTTAGGGAAATTAGGTTACACTCTAGTGCAATATCCATGGTATGAAGCAAATTCAATAAAGGATATTCGTAGCACACTCATCAAGTCAATTGCAAAGGGGGGTAGAGTGGTGAGTGACGTAAATTTTCCAGGTACTGAATTGGTGTCTGAAAAATTTAAGATGTTACGATATTCATTAACGGATACTGAGATAGAAAGATATCGTTGGCTTGGTAAGCAAGCGACTGAAGCGGTGGTTGAGGTTTGTAATTCCTTAATTCCCGGAATGGATGAATTTGAAATTGAAGCAATGACAGCTAGTGCGTTACGTTCTCGTGGAATTTTACCCACTGTACTACTCACTGCTGTTGATGAACGAGTTTTTAAGTACCGTCACGCCCTACCCGGTGGCGCCAGACTTCAGAAGTATGCAATGATAAATATTGTGGCAGAGAAATGGGGAATGCCGATTGCAGTGACTCGTTTTGTTCATTTTGGACCGTTACCAGAATCATTAAAAAGTAAATTTGAAAAGACGGCTAAAGTGATGACGAGATATCAACTTGCTACTGTTCCGGGTACGTCGTGTGCAGAAATATTTGAACAATGTAAAACGTGGTATGCCGAAGCGGGCTATCCAAATGAGTGGCAGTTACATCATCAAGGTGGTGCAATTGGGTATGATGATAGAGAGTATGTGATTTACCCGGGAATCAAAGAAGTGGTGAGAGAAAAGCAAGCTTTTGCATGGAATCCTACCATTACTGGTGCCAAAGTGGAAGACACATTCATAGCTTACAAGGATCATTTTGAAGTGGTTACAAAAACGGAAGGTTGGCCGATGATAAAAGTGGAAGTTGATGGAAAAACATATGAACAACCCGGTGTTCTCATTAGATAATTTAGGATATGGTAGTACAGCCCTCTTCAATTCAAAAAACATCAATCAAGACGCATATTCATAAAAATTTTGAATGTATTTCTTCTGAAAATGATGTCATCAAAATTGGAGTTCTTCCGCAGATCGGTGGAAAAATGATTGAATTGAGGGATAAACGAACTCAACAGCAATTTCTACTCGAGCCGCAGAATGATCCGGAGAAATATGAGGCCTCAACATTTGCCAAAGATTTTTCGTTGTTTGACATTAGCGGATTTGATGAATGCTTTCCAACGGTTGAAGCATCCGATCCCTTTCCCGATCACGGTGAGGTATGGTCACGACCGTGGAATTATGTGATTCATGACCATTCAATAGAAATGACTATTCAAGGTGTGAATGCTGATTATGAGTTCAAAAAAGTAATGTGGGTGGAAGATAATTGCATTCACATTCAATATCGTGTATTGAACAATATGGATGTTCCGTTTCAGTTTCTTTGGTCAGCACATCCGCTGCTTCATATTACATCTGGAGCGCGCATCATATTACCCAAATCGGTAAACCGTGTTTTTCTGAATTGGACATCCGTTCCAAACATTGGCTCGTATGGGGATTTTCTTCAATGGCCTCTGAAATATAATCACGATAAAAAAACGATTGACTTTTCAATTGTTGCTGAACAAACAGCAAAAGTAGCTGTAAAATGTTTTACCGATGCAGTCGAAGAAGGATTTGCAGGATTGTACTATCCAGAAACAAATAGAACATTGTTATTTGAGTTTGATCCTGCAGATGTTCCTTATGTTGGGTTATGGTTGTGCTATGGTGGTTGGCCTGTCGATTCTCCCAAAAAGCAATTTACCATTGCCATTGAACCGTGCAATGGTAGACCGGATAAATTGCAGAATGCAATTCAACGAAACGAGTGTCAAATTCTTGCTCCGCATACAACAAAAACATGGCAGTTAACAATTAGTGTGCATGAAGGAATGAAAACTTCGGCAACACGTAGTTACTAACATTTTTCAACTGAGGAGAACCATATGCCATCAATCCAGCTAACTTTTCCAGATTGGCTCATTATTTTTCTCTACTTCGCGTTTGTTCTCGGTATTGGGTGGTATCTAAAAAAGTATACAAAGAGTGAATCCGATTTCTTCTTAGCCGGACGCAAAAATAGTTATTGGGTTGCAGGACTTGCTTTTCTCTCTGCTAATCTTGGGGCGCTGGAGTTGTTGGGAATGACTGGTAATACTTTTCGGTATGGAATGTATGTTGCCCATTTCTATTGGGTTGGGGCGATTCCTGCAATGCTCTTTCTCGGTATTTATATGATGCCGTTCTATTATAGCAGTAAAATTAATTCTATTCCCGGGTATTTGAAACTTCGTTTTGATGAAAAAACCCGTGTGTTAAATGGAATTGCGTTTGGCGTGATGACGCTACTTGTTTCCGGAATCAATTTGTATGCAATGGCGCTGGTGCTTCATACGTTTCTCGGATGGAATTGGGATGTGAGCATGTGGATCTCAGCGGCAACCGTTGCGGCGTATGTAACGTTCAGCGGTTTGCTTTCTGCTATTTTTACGGAGATCATTCAATTCTTTCTCATTTGGTTTGGATTATTTCTTGTCTCGATTCTCGGCATTATTGAAATCGGAAGCATTCAAGAAATTTTCAACAGAATTCCCGAAGCTTACAGCACCCTGTGGTCAACGTCTGCTGATCCGTCGCAGAATGGAATGATGGTGACGTGGGTGGGCATTGTACTCGGATTGGGGTTTGTTCTTTCGTTCGGCTATTGGACTACAGATTTTTTAGTTGTGCAACGCGCCTTCTCTGCGAAAGATTTAAATGCGGCACGGATGACACCAATTGTTGCATCGTTCTTTAAAATGGCTGTTCCGTTCATCGTCATTATCGCCGGACTTATTGCGCTAGTGCTTTCAAACGATCCGAACAGTGGTTTCGCATTGTTGGTTGATGGTGGACAGATCAATTACGATTCTGCACTTCCGCTGTTGATTGCTCGATATTATCCCAACGGCTTAATTGGATTGGGTGTTACTGCTTTGCTGGCAGGCTTTATGGCGGGGCAAGCCGGAAATATTAGTGCATTCAACACTGTATGGACGTACGACATTTATCGTTCTGTCATCAACAAGAAAGCATCCGATGAACATCTGTTGTGGATGGGTCGCGCGGCAACTATTGTTGGAATTTTAATCAGCATCATTACGGCATACTGGGCGAAAACTTTTCCGACAATTATGGATTATATGCAGGCAATCTTTTCGTGGGTAAATGCGCCACTGTTTGCTACTATGTTGCTGGGAATGTTTGTTCGTTGGATAACGCCAAACGGAGCATTTTGGGGATTGCTTGCCGGTATGGGTTCGTCATTTACAATGTTTCTGGCAGTGAAGTTTAATTGGATTGATCAAAGTCTGATTACGTTTTCTACTGTGGCAAGCGATATGGCGGCAAATTTGTGGCGAGCATGGTGGGCGTGGTTGATCTGTTTTGTGGTAACTATCGTTATCAGTCTCTTTACAGAAAAGAAACCGGAATCGGAATTAGTAGGTTTAGTGAAAGGATTGACGCCAGAAGTTAC
>JBFMDF010000185.1:0-4776 GCA_040753935.1 Bacteroidota bacterium
CTGCGTGATCCATCGGGACATTTCTACCAGATGCCGTGGAAGACAAATCCGGTGATGATGTTTTACAATAAACGACTGTTTGCAGAAAGCGGTGTTACAACGGTTCCGAGAACATACTCAGAATTTTTTGACGCGGCAAAAAAAGTTACACGTGACACGAATGGTGATGGGCAGATTGATGTCTGGATGGGAGAACGCGACATACGTCCGATTTGGTGGCAGCGATGGTTTGACTATTATTGTATGTACATTGCGGCATCCAACGGCAAAACATTCTTTGTTAACGGTGAACCAAATCTAGATTACAAAGCCTCCACTAACGTGTTGGAATTTTTCAGACGATGTTATTCCGAAAATTATTTTCCCCACACGTTTTTTCAGGGCGGCGATCCGTTTTTGTTAGAACGAAAAGCAACTAACTTCGCCGGACCTTGGCAGATTGCTACATTGCAAACACTTGCACCACATCTGCAATTCGGTGTTGCTCCCATTCCTGTTCCTGATGATCACCAGGGACCAGTGTATACCTACGGAGATTACAAGAACATTGCAATTTTCAGCACTACGAAACATCCGAAGGAAGCATGGGAATTTGTCAAATTTCTTGTAAACGCAACTTATGATTTAATGCTACTGAAAATTGCCAACCAGATTCCTATCAGAAAGGATTTACTCACGAATCCAATGTTTAGAGAGTATTTTGAAAAAAATCCTGTGATGGTAGAGTTTGCCCGTCAATCAGTATACACGCGCAGCGTTGATGCAGCGCCGGATTTGAAAGAAATCTTCGATGCTATTTCGCAGGAATACGAAGCATCTGCCGTGTACGGGAAAAAATCGCCAAGAGATGCTACCACTGATGCGTTACGGCGAATGACCATGATTGTAGAGTGGAACAAATGATGACCAAACAGAAATATGATCGGCAAGGATACGCGCTGACGTTGCCGTACATTATTTTCTTTCTTGCGTTCGTCGCTTATCCGCTGATCTTTTCACTCATTCTTGTGTTTCATCGGTGGGATATTGTTACGCCGATGCAGTGGATTGGATTGAAAAATTTTGAGCGGCTGGTACACGATCCTCTCTTTGTCAAATCCATCATCAATACACTTACATTTTTGCTGATTCATATTCCGTTGCAACTTGTTGTTGCGCTTGGTTTTGCTTTGATCTTGAATTCGAATATCAAATTGCGCTCCTTCTTCCGCACAATGTATTTTCTGCCGGTTGTGGTATCGGGTGTTGTAGTAACAATCCTTTGGCAACAACTCTATTCGTACGATGCCGGACTGTTGAACAGATTGCTGAACGCCGTCGGAATTCCCAAAGTGCCGTGGATTGTCAGTCCGGAACTGGCAATGCCCTCGATAGCAATAATGGCAACATGGAAAAACATCGGTATCTACATCATTATGTTTATGGTCGGATTGCAAAATATTCCTGCTGAATTGTATGAATGTTCAAGTATTGAAGGAGCTTCAAAAACCCGACAGTTCTTCTCCATCACTTTGCCATTGTTGAATCCTACCATTGTCGTTGTGTTAGTGCTGTCAACCATCGGAGGTTTTTCGTTGTTCATTGAACCATACGTACTTACTGGTGGCGGCCCAATGCAAAGCACCTTGTCGGCTGTTCTCTATATCTACAATCAGGCATTTTATTTTAATCACATGGGATATGCTGCAACATTGGGATTTGTTTTTGCAATCATCATTTTCATTGTGATTATGGTGCAAAAGAAAACTGTTGAAATGGAACCGACAGCATGAAGCAGATGGTCAAATATGGAATTCTGTTGATGGGTGCATTTGTGTTTGCATATCCGTTTCTCTGGATGTTCGCCGCATCGTTGAAGCCCGAAATTGAAATTGGCGGCTTTAGTTTATGGTCGGAGAATTTTTCCTTTAAAAATTATGAACAGGTCTTTGTCCGGATTCCAATTGGACGGGCATTTATCAACAGCATCATTGTATCGTTCAGCACAACGGTATCAGTCATTATTTTTGGTTCAATGGTCGGCTATGCACTTGCACGGTTGAATTTCCGCGGTCGTAACGCTCTGTATTTTCTCATCTTATTTACCATGATGATTCCGTTTCAAATCACGTTAATTCCGCAGTATGTGTTGATGGTAAAACTCGGAATTACCGACACGTATCTTGCCCTGATTGCTCCGACAATGATCAGCACACTGGGAATCATTATGTTCCGCCAGTTTTTCATGGGAATTCCTCAAGCGCTCATTGATGCGGCGCGTATGGACGGATGTTCTGATTTGAGAATTATCTTCAGCATCATGTGGCCTCTGTCTCGGCCGGTAGTGATTACGGTGGCCATCCTTTCATTCATGGCTAGCTGGAACGAAGTACTGTGGCCCATTATTGTTGTGCGTGAGCGCTCTTTGATGACGTTACCGCAGATTGTTACACTATTTACTCTGGGCGGACAAGCGGAAGCGCAGTTGGGATTACAACTGGCGGCGGCGACACTGTTAGCACTACCGATTATTGTTGCGTACGCATTCTTCCAACGGTATTTCATTGAAAGTATGGTGTCGGCAGGAGTGAAAGGATGAAGCGGTTATTGTTTTTTCTTTTGTTGTGTTGTTGTTCAGCTTACTCAATCGGGGACACGTCGATTGTCGCGTTGGTTGGTAACTATAGAATTACCGCAGAAGATTTGCTCACGAGTTATGAATTTGGTCCGTCGTTTGTTCGTCGCAGTCATGAGCCACTGCGTAAACACTTAACATATATGATTTATGAACGATTGCTTGCACTCGAGGCTGAAGCAAACAGTTTACAGACATCTTCCTTTGTTCAGGAACGTGTAAAAGCACTGGAAGAAGATGGCGCGGTTGAACAGTTGTATCGCAACGATATTCTCTCACGTGTAGCGCTGACGGAGGATCAAATTGAACAGGATATACAAAAAGCTAAAATCACTGTCTCTCTGCGCTGGCTTTTCCAACCAACGAAAATCGAAGCCGATGAATGTCAGAAGATACTTGCCCAAGGTGCATCATTCGATTCTCTCTTTGCCCTTCAACTCGATTCGATGACCCCCATCAGCAGTCGGTCAACGGAAATTTCACTGCTGAAACTCGAACGGGACAACGAAATTGTTGCACACTCTATTTCCGGAATGCGTGTGGGAGAATGCACGCCACCGATTCAAGGCACTGACGGCTATTACATCATTCGTCTTGATCAGGTGCGGCAAAATCCGTTGACGACAGAAAGCGAATACACGAATCTCAAAAAGCAAGCCGTTGACATTCGCACAAGAATTATTGCTGACAAACTTGCCGATGAGTATGTGAAAACAATGATGAGCAAGCACAACCCGGTCATCAAAGCGGAAGGATTCAACATTCTGCGTGCCTACATTGCGTCGAAGGGACTTTCACGTGATGCCACAGTGAAATGGGAAATCCCCACAACTTTTATGACTGAAGCCGGACCACAACCGATTCAACAGTCCGGCGAATATTTGAACAAGACGCTTGTCACTTTCGGCAATCGGAGTTTGACCATTCGTGATTACATCCGCTGGTATGATATACGACAGTTTCAATTTAATACGAGATCGTTGGCGGCATTCAATTCAAGTGTCAAAAAAACAATTTGGAAGATAGTGCAAGATAAACTGCTTAGCGAGGAAGCCTATCAGCGAGGATTAAACCACGTTCCATCGGTAATGCATGAAACTGAAAAGTGGAGAGTGAAACTACTCTACTTAGCTCAACGCTCGGCGCTGTTGCGAACAATAAACATTTCGGATAGCGTGTTGCTGGATTATTATAAAAAACATGACAAACAGTACAAAAAAGGAAAAACGTCGTCGTCGTTTCAGCAAGTGAGAGAAATTGTGCTGACTGATTACTTTAACGAACAGGAATCTTTGGTATTACTGCACGCCCTCGGAGAATTGAAGAAGAAGTACATTGTTTTCATCAACGAACAAGTTCTTCAGCGACTGTCGGACACTATCCGACCCGAACCTCGTGCCATTGAAATGATTTTTTACAAACCGGGCGGAACATTTCCGCGTGTAGCATTTCCAACAATTGATGAAGCGTGGAGCCGGATGCAATGACCCCCTGTAACAACATCCTGATGTTTGCAGTACTCGGTGTTATCGTACAAGTGATGATTTCCGACGAAAAGGATTGTTTGTCGTATTCATTTACCCAAAAATACGGTCAAGTAGAAGTAGGTGGACCATTTGTGGGGACGGAATTTCACCATAGCCGTCCGCTTCCGTCACGCATTAGTTTTTACTATCCAGTAGCAAACAGCATTGATCTCAGTAGTGATTACTGGAGACGCGATGAGTCACTGCCGATGACAATTGGCCTTGCACTTGATAACGGACAGAAATATTCGATCGGCAGGGAAGGATGGAACTACGTCGTAAGTCCTCACAGGGTAACATTTTTGAATGAAGATTCGATTTTCTCGTACCGCATCACGTATGAATTTTGTCTAAACCAGCCGGCAATGGTTGTCTCCATCGCGATAAAAAATACACTACAACGACCGCTGCAGGTTAGGGCGTACACACATCTTCTTCTTGCATTACGAACATGTCAAACGTATGCAAGAATAGATTCCGCAATGGTGACAAAAGAATCAGGAAGTCGGACAATGATAGCGCACTTTACTGATGCAGAGACAAAATCGGCGTCTGTGTTTGTGATGAATGCCGGGGAGATGCCGGTGCGAAGCTGGGGTGATGCGAATGAACTGTTCATTACTGATGATGGTAAAA
>JBFMDF010000186.1:0-4775 GCA_040753935.1 Bacteroidota bacterium
GATTCCCTGCTATTGTAAGTATCTGAACTTTTTTCTTGCTATAATTTTCTAGTTTTGTCTTGAGTCCTTTTAGGAAATTTGAACCAATCTCATATTCTTTCTCTTTGCCCGAAAATGCAATGTCTCCAGTTACTACGAGAAATATTTCATCATATTCTAATGTTGAATTTCTGATTGATTCAAAGAGCTTTTCTTCCTTTTTGAGAACAGGGTTTTCTCCCTCTTTGAAGTGCATATCTGATAATTGAATTAGCAGTATTTTCATTTTAATCTTTTACTATATTGTTTAATTTTTACGGTGTCGGTCTTTACGCTTGCTGGTAACGTCTCGGCAAACAACGCCGCACATTTGCGGGCTAAGATAAACCAATTCCCTTGCGAAGCAAATGTGTGGAGCGAGGCTTTTATAACTCAAGCTTTTCATTCCAGCGTCGTTGTTTGGCGTGTTAGGCGTAGCCGCGCCTACTCTACTCTTTCCCGCATGAATTCTTGTAACAATGAGTTATTTATCCTTGTATTCTTCTCTATGTCGATGAAAACATGAATGATCTCTGCGTAGGCAAGAAAAACGACACATCCGATTGCAGCATAGAGAATTGAAAGCAGTATGATAGTTCCACCGCTGCTGCTTCCGTAACGAGCGGATGACATTGAGATACCAATGATCGCGCCAATAAGACCTGCTGCTAAAGACAAGTATGCAAGTACCCGAAAAAGTGTAGAAATAGATTGCAACATTGGGTATCGGTTCGAACTTTTACTTTCGAGCTTCGTGACAGCATCAGGTGGAGACACGAGACCCTTAGTTGACGCCTTCTGGAGATCAAGGAACATTCCTTCAATGACATCGTAAGTGCACGAAGGACATGTTTGAAAGCGGAACTCAGATTTATAGCCACATTGTGAACAGGTCATGTTTTACTCCTTTCTTGATGGCGGTTGCGCATAACTACTTGAATTACGATTTATGGCGTTTATCCGCCAAAAAGATGGCGGACAGGTTTTATTCTTGACTGTTGTATTGTATGGTCTAATGGATGTAGTTTTTATTACTACTGTGTCCAAGCAACTCTTGAATATATCGTAAGTCAATTGTTTTCTCCAAAGGATGCTATGCACGCGGTAAGCTTTCTGAGGTGACGCGGCGAAAAATATACGATGGATAAGCACGGCAAACAGTGTGGGCTGTGCGGGGTTGGGTAACGGAGATATGGTCGCCGAAGCATCCATAGCAGGTTGGGCAAATATAGAAATCTCCCTTTCTTTTGTCAATAGTCATTCGGACCAGTGATACATATGACGATGAGTCAAAAAATCATCCGCTTTTACTGTAGCAGATTTAAATTTTGTATTTCACACAATGAACCGTTACATTTCGTTTACAGAACGAGACAAAAGGCAACTATTTGCGCCGCTTCACGTAGTTCATAATTGTTGCTTGAAATCTTGCGATTGTTTCTCGCTACATACTGACGCTTGTACTATTAACACACAGGAGCTCGATGAAAAAAATTAGTTTGCTGTTGCTCTTAACAGCGGGATGTTTGACCGCTCAACTCCCATCAACGTATCATTCATACGAAAACCTCACCAGAACTATACAGCAATTCACCTCTCACTATCCTGCACTTGTCAAATCACAGTCAATCGCCAAAACGCTCAACGGAAGAGATGTGTGGGTGGTGACGATCGGGAAAAATGAACAGAATAAAGCTGTTTTGGTTGTCGGTGGCATTGAAGCGAATCAAGTTGTTGGCAGTGAGCATGCGTTACGACTCATTGACTATCTCGCACAATCCTACGGGAAGGTTGACAGTATAACAAACTTACTGAACACAACAACCGTGTATGTTATACCCCGTGCAAATCCCGATGCCTCGGAGTCATTCTTCACGAAACCGATTCGCGAACGGGAAACAAATTTCAATCCGTTTGATGATGACCGCGACGGTGTGACGGATGAAGATGATGCTGAAGACCTCAACAAAGACGGATTTATTTCCTGGATGCGTGTGAAAGATCCACACGGCGAGTGGATTGTGAATCCTGACGATGCGCGGCTGATGAAAAAGGCAGATCCGGCAAAAGGAGAGAAGGGAATGTATCGTCTCTACATCGAAGGAATTGATAACGATAAAGACGAAGAGTGGAATGAAGATGCAGTTGGAGGAACTGATTTCAATCGGAATTTTACATTCAACTATCAGTTCTTTGGGAAAAAGAGCGGCATTCATCAAATATCAGAAGCAGAGACCAAAGCAATAGCCGATTTTGTTTTTGATCATCCCAACATTGCTGTAATCTTTTCCTTCTCGTCAAATGATAATCTGACAATGGCGTGGAAGAACGAACCGCCGAGAGGAGAGTCGCCGCACATTACTTCGGTACTAAAAGAAGATGAAGAGTACTTTGGTTTCATCAGTAAAAAATTTAATGAGATGTTGAAATTATCCGAAGTATCCTTCGGAAAAGACGCGCCGAAGCCTGCAAAAGGAGAAGGATCGTTCAGTGAATGGGCGTACTACCATGCAGGTCGTTGGTCATTTGCTGTTCGTCCGTGGTGGGTTGGAGAAATTACCAAAGCGAAAGATACAGTAGCGGCAAAAGATACAACCAAAAAATCTCCCGAGCCGAAGAAAGAAGGGGGCGAAAAATCCGATGACTGGCAACTCAAAACCTTAAAATGGTACGATGCGCTTGGCGTAAAAGATGTGGCGCTGGAGTGGACGAAATTCAAGCATCCCGACTTTCCGAATCACGAGGTAGAAATTGGAGGAGTGAAACCGTATCTGCTGATCAATCCTCCTGCAGAAAGTCTCACCGTCTATTCAAAACCGTTTTCTATTTTTGTTATATATCTTCTCCAGCAACTGCCGACGATTTCACTCTCAAACTCGAAAGTGGAAAAAGTCAGCGATAATCTGTACCGCATTTCGGTTGATGTTGTGAACAACGGCTATCTTCCCACAAACAGCGGCATGGGAGTAAGAACTCGATGGATAAGGAATGTGCGGGTTTCGATTGATGTTGGTAAGGGGAATTCCCTTTCCAGCGGACGAGCAAAACTCACCCTCGAGCCGATTCAAGGGAGTGGCGGATATAAAACACTGAGTTGGCTTGTGGTAGGCAAAGGTGAGGTGAAGATTACAGCGGAAAGTCCGACAGCGGGCAAAGCAGAATTACGCGTATCATTGAAATAACTGGAGTATCGATGAACAAATTACTATTAGTCTTTTTTCTCGTTTCTGTTTCCTTTGCACAACAAAGCAAAGAATTTACCGCCAGTGCGCTGAAAGCGATGGGCGCTCCGAACAATCCCAAAGTTGAAGTGGCGTGGAATCGATACTACGATTCACAACAACTGTACGAAATAATGAAGCGGATCGAAAAGGCATATCCGAATTTGGCAAAGGTGTACAGCGTCGGTAAATCCGTCGAAGGGAAGGATATCTGGGCAATGACGGTTTCCAATTTCAACAATGGTAATCCCGACGAAAAGCCGGCAATGTATATCGACGGCAACATTCACTCGAATGAAATACAAGGAGCGGAAGTCGTTCTCTACACTGTGTGGTATGTAACGGAATTGTATGACGATGTCGAGTGGATAAAAAATCTTCTCGACGAGAAGACGTTGTATGTCATTCCTTCTATCAATCCTGATGCGCGTGATTACTACATTTACAAGGCGAACAATCCACACTCGCCCCGCAGCGGAATGGGAAAACGTGATGATGACGGCGACGGTGAGTATGATGAAGACGGGTATGACGATTTAGACGGTGACGGCAATATCGTCTTCATGCGCATTAAAGATCCCAACGGACGATTTAAAGTCGATCCGAAAGATTCTCGGCTGATGATTCAAGCGGCACCGGATGAAAAAGGGGAATACACATTTCTCGGCTGGGAAGGTATTGATAACGATGGCGATGGAATGGTGAATGAAGATGGTCCGGGTTTTTACGATCCGAACCGCGATTGGGCATGGAATTGGGCGCCGCGGTACGTTCAGTTCGGTTCAGATCGTTATCCTTTCACGCATCCTGAAAACAGAGCGGTAAAAGATTTTTTTCTTGCACATCCGAACATTGCCGCCGCACAGTCGTTTCATAACAACGGCGGAATGATTTTACGCGGTCCCGGAGCGAAAATTGATGAAGGAACGTACCAGCGTCAGGATGTTCAGGTGTATGATTTCCTTGGTCAACTCGGCGAAGAACAACTTCCCGGCTACAAATATATGGTTATTTGGAAAGATCTCTACACAGTGTACGGCGGGGAAGTGGAATGGTTTTACGGCGCGCGCGGCGTGCTTTCATTCACCAACGAACTCTGGAGTGAATTTGATTACTTTCGCCGTGCAAAAGATTCAACGCGCGATGTGTCGCAGGAAGATATCTATCGGTTTGACCGAATGTTGTTGTTCAGTGAAGGTGTCATTCCGTGGAAGAAAATACGCCATCCACAGTACGGAGAAATTGAAATCGGTGGAATCAAAAAATCGTGGACACGCACTGCACCATCGTTTATGATAGAAGATATGTGTCACCGTAACATGGCGTTCACGTTATTTCATTTGTATTACACGCCAAAAGTGTCGGTAGATTCCATCATTGTGAAAAATCTTAGTGGAGGATTGAAAGAAGTTACTGCCGTCATTTCCAACGGGCGAGTAATTCCAACACACACGTTCCAAGATGTAAAGAATAAAATTACCAGGCCAGACTGGATTTCACTTGAAGGGGGAAAGGTTATTGCGGGCGGAGTTCTTG
>JBFMDF010000187.1:0-4701 GCA_040753935.1 Bacteroidota bacterium
CGCTCACAGCATGGGAATGAGTAAAAAAACCATCTACAAATTCTTCCCAAGCAAAGACGATCTTATTAAAGAAATTACATTAGAAAAATTAACAAGCATTCACAACGGGTGTGTAAAGTGGCAAACCGACAAATCAATAGACTTTATGGAACGTATCCGCTGTATCACCAGTTATCTTTCCGGCGAAATGCGTTCAATGAAACCACAATTCTACCTTGATCTTCAGCGCACAATGCCCGAATTGTGGAAAGAGGTCGACCACTTCCGGACTCAGCGGGTGTACGAAGATTTTAGTGCATTAATCCGCGAAGGGGTTGAGCTCGGAGTCTTTAGAAAAGATATCAACATCGACGTGTTGGTTTTGATGTATGCCAACGCGATGCAAACTATCGTCAATCCGGAAACGCTCGCACGACTCCCCTTGACTGCATCGCAGGCGTATGAAGCAATCGTTGATATTATTTTCGGGGGAGTTTTTACACAGGAAGCAAAACAAAAATACGCTGCGCACAAGACAGTAAAAGAGACAAAGGAGGAATTCACACAATGAATCGAATAGTAATGGTGTTCATCATTCTGTGGTTGTTCACGCTTGTATTACCGGCACAACAACCAATGACATTGACCGTCGAGCAAGCAGTGCAAATCGGATTAGAAAACAGCAAAGCATTACGTACATCACAGTACAAAATTCAAGCGGCAGAGGCAAAAGCAAGTGAAACAACAACACTTGGTTTACCATCGTTAAAAGTACAGGGAGTGTACAGTCGGCTGAGCGATATACCACCAGCAACAATCCCAACGCCATTCGGAACATTCGAAATTGCGCCGACAATACTCAACAACTACTCGCTGAAAGCAACCGTCCAACAGCCGCTCTTTACCGGCGGAAAAATTTCTGGCGCTGAAGAGGCGGCTGAGTACAGCGCTGAGGCAACCCAGTACGATTTCAACAAAGATAAAGCCGATGTCATCTACAACATTAAAGCGGCATATTGGAATGTTTACCGTGCCAACGAATTCAAAAAATTTGTGGATGAGAATGTTCAGCAAATTCAATTACACGTTACGGATGCTGAAAACTTGTTGCGGCAAGGGATGCTGACTGCTAACGACGTACTCAAAGTCCGCGTGCAACTTTCCGAAGCAAAAGTTCGGCAAATTGATGCGACAAACAACGTTCGCTTAGCAATGATTGCGTTGAACAATACACTCGGCTTGCCGTTATCAACGGACATTAGTATTGCATCATCACTACAACCAACGACATTTCAACGACGAACCGATCTTCACCAATTAGTACAACAGGCGTTCGAATCACGCCCCGACGTTCGTGCAATGAACGCGCGTGTGAAAGCCAGCGAAGCCCTCCTCACTTCTACCCGCGGAGGGTGGTGGCCGCAAATTTATCTAGTGGGAAACTACAACTATCTTCGTCCTAACCCGCGAATTTTCCCCACAAAGGATAAATTCAAAGATACATGGGATGTGAGTGTGTCGGTATCGTTTGACTTGTGGAACTGGAATCAAACCGGACACCAAACAACGCAGGCGCAGGCACAGTTGGCACAAGCCGAAGAAGGATTGTCTCTGTTGAAAGACGGTGTAACACTAGAAGTGACGCAAAATTATTTGGCAGTGAATCAATCGATAGAACGTGCCGCGGTAGCAAAATTAGGTGTTGAACAGGCCGAAGAAAATTACCGCGTGATGAGCGAAAAATTTAAGAAAGGGCTTGTTTCAAATTCAGAATTACTTGACGCAGAAGTGGCTCTGCTACAGGCAAAATTAAACCACACGCAGTCGCTGGTTGAATACGAACTAGCGGTTGCCCGATTGGAAAAATCCATCGGTGAATAAACGTTGTTCCATCATCATTTAATTCAGGGAGGTAGTCCATGAAACGTTTCACAGTCATCAGTATCATGGTTGTGGTTGTTGGAGTTGTTGTTGCAATTCTGATGACCGGTACGACAACTTCGAACGCACAAACCGGCAACACTATTGCTACGGCATATTCGGTTTCCGTTATTTCGGCGCAATTGCAAAACATCAATGAAAACTTTTCGCTCGTCGGCACTATTGCCGCGTATAATGATGTGGTTATTCTTTCGGAAACCAACGGCAGAGTTGTGAAGGTCAACGCGGAAGTGGGCGAGTACAAACCGGCAGGTTCGGTGCTTGTTGAAGTTGACGATGAATTGAAAGAAGCAGCATACAAGGCGGCTTCAACAGCGTATGAAAAAGCCAAAAAAGACCTTGAACGCTACGAAGCGTTATACAAGGAAGGCTCAATCGCTGAAGCACAAATTGAACAGGCGCGATGGAATTTCCAAAATACCGAAGCACAATTCATTGTTGCCCGGCGCCAGTACCGAGACACAAAAATCACCACACCGATTTCCGGTATCGTTACCGCTCGCCCTGTCAATATCGGCACTATGGTGCAAGGGGCGCCACAGCCGACCGTCGTCGCCAATGTTGTTGACATTTCTAAACTCAAAGTAAAGGTCAATGTTGCAGAAAACGACGTTTTCAAAATAAAAGCTGGCGACAACGTCGAAATTACGACTGACGTGTATCCCGGCGTTATCTTTGAAGGACGCGTAGCAACAATTGCCGCAAAGGGAGACGATGCCCACACGTATCCTGTGGAGGTGATTCTCAACAACAGCAGTAAACATCCCTTGAAAGCAGGAATGTTCGGCCGTGTTTCCTTTAGTCCAAAAATGAATCAACAACGCATTGTTATTCCGCGCGAGGCAATTGTCGGCGGTGTGCGTAATGCAAAAGTGTACATCGTTGAAAACAATAGTGCCAAGCTCCGTTCCATTATTGTCGGGAAAGAAATCGGGACGAATGTTGAAGTGCTCAGCGGCATTACGGTGGGAGATGTTGTTGTTGTCAACGGTCAAAATAATCTTAAAGACAACGTTCCGGTAACGGTGCGAAATTGACAAGCGGAGAATAACTATGACTATTACAGAATTAGCGATAAAACGTCCGACACTCATCGTAGTGATCTTTTCGGTGCTTGGTGTGCTGGGCTTGTTCAGTTATTCAATGCTGAATTACGAACTCCTGCCGAAAATATCCCCGCCAATAATCACCATCAATACGTTGTACCCCGGCGCATCACCGTACGAAGTGGAGACAAACGTCACCAAACTCATTGAAGACGCGGTTGCCGGGATTGACAAAATTGATGCTGTGCGGTCATCATCGTTTGAAGGAGCATCGTTTGTTTTCGTAGAGTTCAAACAAGATGCAAAGATTGACGTGGTACTACAGGAAGCAACGCGAAAAGTGAGTGCCATCGTTTCACAGCTTCCAAACGGCGCAAAACAACCGACACTGTCGAAAATTGCTCTTGATGAAACTCCCGTTCTTCGCATTGGTGTTACCAGCGAAATGGATTCGCGTCAATTCTATCAATTCCTGAAAGATCGTATTCAACCCCGTCTCTCAAAATTGGCGGGTGTTGCACAGGTGGTGTTGACAGGCGGTGAAGAACGGGAAATCAAAGTGAACCTCGATGCAGAAAAACTTCACGCCTATGGCTTGTCTGTTCTTCACGTTACACAAGCGATAAAAAGCGCAAACCTCGATTTTCCGACAGGTAAAATTAAAGATACCGACGGACAGTTCATTGTTCGTATAGCGGGAAAGTTTAACTCAATTGATGATTTGCGTCAATTGGTGGTTGCGCGATCTCGCCAGGGAAGTGATATTCATCTGGATGATATTGCTGAAGTGCAGGATGGAACAAAGGAATTGTCGCAACTAGCGCGGGTGAACGGCAGCACAGCCGTTGGCCTTCAGTTGCTGAAACAGTCCGATGCAAATGCCGTCAACGTCAGCAAGATTGTCCGCGAAGAATTGAAAAAGATAGAAGATGAATTCAAAGCACAGGGTGTTCATTTCGACGTAGCACAAGATACATCAACGTTCACGCTCGATGCCGCCAATGCCGTTAAGTTCGATTTGGCATTGGCAATTGCAATGGTGGCTATCATCATGCTGCTCTTTTTGCACAGCATCCGCAACTCGCTCATTATTCTTGTAGCAATTCCCACATCGTTGATTTCCACCTTTGTGTTTATGTATGCACTCGGCTTCACGCTGAACCTGATGACGTTGTTGGGCATGTCATTGGTTATTGGTATTCTTGTGGATGATTCAATCGTAGTTCTTGAAAACATCTACCATCATCTTGAAAAAGGAAAAGAACCGCGACAGGCCGCTCTCGTCGGAAGAAACGAAATCGGTTTTGCGGCGTTGTCGATTACGCTGGTGGACGTCGTTGTCTTTCTGCCGTTGTCGCTGGTCAGCGGATTGGTTGGCAACATTATGCGTGAATTTGCCCTTGTTGTTGTTGGGTCTACGCTGATGAGTTTATTCGTTTCATTCACCATCACGCCAATGCTTGCGTCGCGGTTTGCGAAATTAGAGCGACTCACCGATCGGACACTGATGGGAAAATTTGCACTCGCGTTTGAGAAATTCTACCACGCATTTACCCTGCATTACGATCGCCTCTTGAAATGGAGTCTCTCTCATAAAAAAGTTGTCGTTGCTGCTTCGTTCTTGTTGTTTGTTGGCTCTTGTACGCTTCCGGCGCTGGGGGTTATTGGCAATGAGTTCATTGCAAAAACAGATCGCGGTGAATTCGGCGTTACTATTGAATTGCCTCCCGGCGTT
>JBFMDF010000188.1:0-4699 GCA_040753935.1 Bacteroidota bacterium
CTTCATTGGGTCTCCTGTTTCTGTGATAATGATTGTGGAGAAATGTAGAGTTTAAAATTTGGAAAGTAAAGATGTGAGAGAAAAATAGAGACTTTTGAAAGTGTGATTGTACGATTTTATCGTGAGTATATTTGCTCGTTTTTGCAACCTCTACCGTTTTTTTGAATGCCGTTCCTCTGAATGGTACAAGACGGCAGGGGTTGCGGATATAGTGTTTACTTGAGGTGTTCAGTTATCGTAAGGCGTAACCGACACAAATACTTTTTAGTAATACTCCCACTCCAACTGCTACCGCAACACTCACCGAAGTACCTATCAGATAGTACTCTGCAAAGTTTTTATTGTCCAATTCTTTGAAACGGGCAATAGATTTTGCCGCAATAGCAAACGCCACGGCTTCGTAACTCCCGGCCAACACAAAGGTAAGAATCAATAATCGTTCAATAATACCGATAAGTTCACCAGCATTTTTCATTTCGAATTGTCGCTGAATACCGGTACCACCGTCAAATGCTTCTTGCGTAATCATGGGGAACTTGTTCAAGACTCCCTTTACGATTGTTGTCCCGCCGTCGATAACGAAAAGATATCCAATACCGCAGAGCATCGTACGTTGCGGCAACGTGAACTGTGGTGTACATACAAATGTCCAAAGGACATCGAACCACTGGTGGCCGTGGATTTCAGTAAACATCTTTCGAAGAATTAACAACAACACCAGCGCCACACCGTTTCTCACAACGAAACGTTCAACCTGCCAGTACTCTCCTTTCAACCACTTCTCTGTAACTGTTGTTATTCCACCATAGGCCAGTGTAAATAACGCAACTGCCACAAAACTCTGCAGGGAGATGTATTTCACCGTTGTCGCGATAATGATGGTACTCAGCACGATGCTCTGTTGCCACACTGATTTCTGTTGTAGCCGTACATACCGTTTGATCCAATACTCGTACGTCGCAAACCCTACAGCGAATAAGAGTAAAAACTCGTTATGGGTATCCATACATGCTCACCTCATGGTATCCGTGCCGCCATCTCAATCGATTTTTCACGAGTCAACCTATACGGTTGACTTTTCATTAGTCAACCTATATGGTTGACTTTTCATTAGTCAACCTATATGGTTGACTACTATTCTTCCGGGGTATACTGACGGAAAAATTGTTCCAACGCCGCTACCGACTCTTCCATCTCTTTCATCATTGTGGTCGAAATGGCTTTCGACACGGCTTGCTTCGTAATGCGAAGTTTTTGAGCAATGGCACGTTGCGTCAATCCCTTGTTGCGCAACTGAGCAATTTTCTGTTGCGTTGCATTCAGCAGTTTTCCGTGGGCATCAACAGAAGCAACTATTGCATTGACCAACACCGCTGCCGGATCATCGAAATCGTACACCAATTTCTTCTTCTCTTTTTTTGCCTGCTGAATGGCATTGCGGGCGCGATAAAAACATTCTCCGTCCATTCCAATCGCTTCTTTGGTATTCAGCGGCGTAGCAAGCGTGCCAATGCCGACACCAAAGGTAAACGAAACGGGTTCAATCAACTCTTGAAACCGGCAAATCAGTTGGTAGTTGTGTAACGGTGTGAGCAGCACTCCTTGAAATTCATCGCCGAGGGTGATTAGGAATTTCGAGGCAATGTCATTCTTAAATTCTTTGTTAATAGCCGCCACTGCCTCTTTGAATTTCTCTTGAATCCGCGCTCGACGCTGCAACGTGCGCGATTTATCGATGTCGCCGATAATTACACAGTAGTGGTGTTTCATGGTGCGTATTTTCTGTTGGTAACGCTCAAGTATACACTTTCAGATGTTCAATAGCCAGCAAAAATTTTCTTTCGTTCACAACCCCAGTTCATACTGCGTATTCCAACTCGATAAGAATTTGTCAACAGAAAGTTTGTGCCGTTTTTCGTTCAAGTGATATTTTTTACAGGTTACATCAAAAAGCTGGCTGATGGCTTCTGCTATTTCGCCGGTACCGCTCATTCGTGTACCGAATTCGGATGAATTCAATTTCCCTTCACGCACGTCTTTGACACGATTCAACACCTTCTCCGCTTTTTCAGGATACTCGCGCTTGAGCCACTCGACGAACAAGTCCTTCACGGCGTACGGCAGTCGCAGCATTGTGTAAAATGCACCTGTTGCTCCACAATCGCTTGCACGTTTTAGAATGGACGGCATTTCACTGTCGTTCAATCCGGGAATCACCGGTGCAAGACTAACATAGACTGGAATTCCCGCGCCGGCAAGTTGTTCAATTGCTTTCAATCGAAGTTCCGGTGGCGATGTTCGTGGTTCCATTGCTCGTTGCAATTCTTTGCTGAGCGTTGTTACTGTGAGCGTGCAAAGAACAAGATGCTGTTTGGCAAGTTCGCTCAGGAGATCACTATCGCGGGTGATAAGTGCATTTTTCGTTATCACGGCAACAGGATTGCGATACTTCAAGAAAACTTCCAGACACTTTCGTGTGAGTTGTAGTTTTCGTTCAATCGGCTGATAGCAATCGGTATTGCCCGACAGCGCAATCACCTGCGGTTTCCATGTTTTCTTTTTGAATTCTTGTTCAAGAAGAAGGTGCGCATCGGGCTTCACCATGATTTTTGTTTCAAAATCCAGTCCGGAAGAAAAGCCGAGATATTCATGTGAGGGGCGCGCGTAACAGTAGATACAGCCGTGTTCGCAGCCTCGATATGGGTTTAAATCGTACCGAAAACCAAGATCGGGAGAGTCGTTGTGCGCAAGGATAGTTTTTGACGTGTCGCGAAAGAATTTCGTAGTGATGTTTCGTTCCGGATCGTTCTCTTCTTCAATCACCTCATACGAAATTTTTTCAAACCGGTTTTGAGGATTGAATGAAGAACCTCGCCCTTTGACGGCAGAGAATGTTGGATTTTGAGTGTTGGGTTTCACACGAAAGACGTTCGGTTGTTACACTGTCGACTCGTTGCTTGATTTGTTAATCCAAAACGAAAATGTTGAACCGACACCTACCTGGCTTTTCACCTTTATCTCAGCGTCGTGGGCTTCCACAATGTGTTTGACAATCGCCAGGCCAAGTCCCGTTCCTCCCATCTCGCGTGAACGGTCGCGATCGACTCTGTAGAATCGTTCAAAAATTCGCGGCAAGTGTTGTGGTGCAATGCCAATACCGGTATCGGCAACGGAAATTTCTACGCAGTCTTTTTTCTCTTCAAAATGCACGGTAACCGTATCATACATTTCGGAATACTTAATAGCGTTGTCGATGAGGTTGATGATGACTTGATTCAAACGATCTTTATCGCCGAACACTTCAATTGGATGGTCGGTTTTCCCTTCCAGCCGTAAAGAAATGGTACGTTGTTCTGCCACCGGTTTCATCTCTTGAACTGCTGATTGAAGAAATTGAACAACGTCGAAGTGCTGAAACTGCAGTTTCATTTCGCCGCTTTCAATCCGTGAAATGTCGATGAGTTCACCGAGAAGAGTGTTGAGGCGTTCAGTGTTGTTGAGGGCGCGCTGAACAAAATCTTTATTGACTTTTTTATCATCAATGGCGCCGTGGAGCAGAGTTTCCAGCAATCCTTGGGTAGCAAAAATCGGCGTCCGAAGTTCGTGCGAAACATTGCCGAGAAATTCCGTCCGTACGCGCTCCAGTTTTTTCAATCGGCTAATGTCGGAGCGAAACGATTCAAGCATCGTGTTCAACGAATCGGACAATCGCAAAAATTCATCTGATGTTTCCAGGATGAGCCGTTGCGGTGTTTCTTTATTGTTCTGTGCCTGCACAAGGGATGAAATTTTCCGCACCGGTGTAACCACCACAACGTGAAGGATACCGTAGGAAAGAATGAGGGAGCAGAACAACAGCAGTACGGCAATCAGAGGCGACGAAGGATACAGATACGCCGCTCCGCCAGTACCTGCCGCTACAATCAGCAGAGCAACAATAAGTTGGTTTCGGAGTGAATACATAAATGAGGATGGTGAGCCATCTTCTCTTATAATTCTTTCATTCGGTATCCGACACCTTTGATAGTGTCGATATACTCAGCATACGTACCGAGCTTTTCTCTAATTTTTCTGATGTGCACATCAACCGTACGATCGATGACGTACACATCGCTTCCCCAAATTTGGGCAAGGAGTGTTTCCCGCGTGACAACTTTGCCGGCGTTTTTCACAAGGTACGAAAGCACTTCAAATTCTTTTTTCGGAAAGAAAATTTCTTTTTTATTGACAAACACTTTGTAATGCGAGCGATTAATTTCTATCACCCCGTGTCGCAGGATTTTGGCATCACTTTCATCATTGGTCGGCGCCGTTTTTTTTCGCAACGTCAGTTTTATGCGGGCAAGTAATTTGGGAATGCTGACTGGTTTTGTAATGTAGTCATCGGCGCCAAGTTCCAAACCAACGACTTCATCAACATCAGAGCTTTTCGCAGTTAACAAAATAACAGGAATTTGAGCGGTCGCAGGATTTTTCTTCAACGTCCGGACGACTTCCAAGCCGTCCATTTCAGGCATCATGATGTCGAGAAGGATGAGATCGGGATTTTTTTTCGATTGCTGAAGCGCTTCGGTCCCATTTTTTGCAGTGAGAACGGAATATCCTTCTTTATCCAAATTGTATTTAAGAAAATCGACAATATCCCGTTCGTCGTCGGCAATTAAAATTTTTTGTTTCATTGTTCCCCTTCAACGTTACA
>JBFMDF010000189.1:0-4672 GCA_040753935.1 Bacteroidota bacterium
GGGTTGGGGAGCAGAATCAGCAATACCGTGCTTTTGCAACTCGTCATGCACAAAATCCACTGCTTCAGCCAGCGCATCGGCAAATTTTTCAAAGTCTTCTTTGTACAAGAAGATCTTATGTTTTTTGAACTCATCTTCGCCGACCTTTTTGCTTTCCGTAATCGTGATGTAAAAGTCCTTTTCCGATTTTGTGGCTTTTACATCGAAGAAGTATGTGCGCTTGCCGGCACGTACACGTTTGCTGAATACTTCTTCTCGTTTCTCTGCAACTGTGGTAGAAGTTTCCAATTCTACAACCCTCCTAAATTAATGATGAATAGATAACGTAATTGGTGTGCATTACTGCACGTGAATTAATGAAGAAAAATTATTTTCTGACAACGGCAACTTTTGCCGAGGCCACTTGTGCTCCTGTTCTATCATGTGCTACGATGATGTAAATACCGCTGGCAACTCTGTTTCCTTCGCTATCTGTACAATCCCAAAATGCTCTTCCGCCTCCTTGTGCGGGAAATTGTTTCAGCACCTTTCCATAGATGGAAAGGACTTTGATTGTGCTTTCATCAACCAGTCCGCGGATCTCTACGGACGCGTGGTCAGAAAGATAAACGGGATTTGGTGAAAGGTCAATGGTCGACAGTGAAGTTTTTGTTTCAACCGCGGCTATTTTCAGACTGGAAAGACCTTTTTCAGTGCCGAAATACGCTATTCCACGCTTTTTATCAAACGCGATGGATAGGATGTTATTATCCACCAATTTACCGTTGGTATTTTCGACAGTATACTGTTCAAGTAATTGTGTTCCATCTGGTGAAATAACAAATACCCCTTGGTTAGTACCAAGCCACTTATTGTTCAGCGGATCTACTGCAATGCTCTGAACAACCTGATCCCGTACTGCCCCGAGAAAAACTTTTGAGACTCTCGTTAAAGGGTTAGTCGGCTCTGTAATAATGGTGACACCAGACCCCGTCCCGAGCCACACATCTCCCGATTTATCTACAACGACGGAGAAAACTGATTGGCTTGTTGCACCATCATTAGCGCTAATGATTCCCCACCCATCGGTACGGCCTGGCATTAAATTTTTTGACTCATTGTAAAAAACGACTGATGACCCGTTATCAGCGGCTCGTCCGGGAACTGTATTGATAAACCACTTTGTGTTATTTTGATCGATGACAATGTTATGCATGAACGATGGCGGACCAAACGGAGACCCCGCGAATGATTCCCACGTTCCATCCGGTTTCATTTTCCAGAGCACTTTGGTCCTGTCGATTGAAGCGTAAATTGTAACCCACACAGCGCCTGATTGATCGACAGCAATTTTCCCCGGTACAGTATAGGAAGGAAGACCCGTACCGGTACGAATGACGCCAATAAAACCTGTATTGAAATAATCAAATCGGTTGGTAACAATTCCTTTGTTATCAACCAGCATCAATCCCTCGCCCCAAGTCCCAATCCATTTGGAATTATTCGGACCAAGACCAATCGCAAAACAATCGTTTGAAAGAAGAAGAGGGGTATTTGCCGTGTTGTAGTTTTTCCATTGAACACCGTCGAAACTATAAAATCCTTTTCCGTTTGCACGGCCTGAAACTGCCCACAATACGTTGTTGTCGTCAACAAGAATGCTATAGAATGAATTCGAAAAAGGCCCGTTGGGATAGTAGTATTGCCAAGCTGAAATAGTGCTGTAGTATTTTCCAATACCAAAGTCTGCAAACCCGACAAACACTTCACGATTTGTCGTAAGCACGCCATCGGTAATTGTCGAGGGAAGCGTTCCGGAAAGAATTGAACTTGATGTTAGGGTGAGGGAACGAATAAATTGATGATCGGCATACAGCAGTGCAGTATCAACTGAGGCGATAATTCGTACACTTGCTGTAATACCGTTGACAACCACAAAACTGCTTGCCTGATATTTCAACAGTCCGGAACCTGACGAAGCGTACAGTTCTCCGTTAAATACTGAAAATTTATTAACGGTAGCAATTGACGACACAACCTGCCATGCCTGCGGGTCTGTAAGATTTGGCGTGCCAATATCTGCTGAAACAACGCCGCCGCTGGTAGCAACAAAAAGTTTGTTCTGAAAAACGTGTGTTGCAAATACCTGCGGATTGAGAATTGTTGAAAATCCCAAATGTGTATCGCTGAATTCAAACTTCGAAATAGAAAAGACGGTCAATCCGAAACCTGTTGCAATGTAAATCTTCTCGCCGTACTGGTACAGCGCGTTGATCGTTCGATTCGTTTTTGTTTTATCGTCGGCAATATTTGAAATGTGCCGCCATGTATCATTCTTCGGGAAATAAACATCAATGGAGCCGTTGGCTTGGCCAACCCATACATTGCCGTCGGTATCAATCAGCAATGCCGTCACATCGTTGGTCGAAAGACCTTCAGCATTGGTAAATTTTTGGTAGGAAGAATCGGCAGGATTGAATTTGAACACACCACCGGACGTCCCTCCCCACAGTACGTTATCCGATGTAGCAACTGCGCGGATACTTTTCATGTCGGTATAATTTTTCCATTCACCACCTTGGGCCTGCACCGACTGGAACAGAACAAACATTGTCATCCAACTCACTAACGCACGAACAGCCATGATAATACGATTACACAACATACGAAAGGTCCTTTCTTGTATCTGAACGAATGTGTATCAAGACTCTTTCGTATAGTTCCTTTTCATTGTTGATACTATAGTTGCGAGTATAAATTTGCCATTTGAATGGCGCTTAACGCCGCATCATATCCTTTATTTCCCACATTTCCTCCAGCCCGTTCCATCGCCTGCTCAAAGGTGTTTGTCGTCAACACGCCAAACAGCACAGGAATATTCCGCATCCGTGCAACGTCACCGATGCCGCGTGCGCATTCTTGAGAGATATACTCGAAGTGCGGCGTTTCACCACGAATGACGGCGCCAAGGCAAATCACTGCGTTATATCGTTTCTTTTCAGTAACATATGACGCCGTTTGGGGAAGTTCAAATGCTCCGGGACAGTAAAAAATTTCTACATCACGTTCCATATTCACACCGTTTTTCCGCAAACACTGCAATGCCCCGTCGAGCAATTTGTCGGTTACCGCTTGGTTAAAACGACTGACGATGAGAGCAAATTTTTTTCCTTCAGCACTCACCCCGCCTTCGTAGATACGTGGTAAATCTTCGTTAGCCATTCAGTAACAACTAGACCTTATCATTAGTGGGACAGATTCTGAGAAAACAGACGATGCTTCATCATGTTCACTTTTACTTCATCAATATAATAAGAACCGAGGAGATCATCATCATTTTTTTTGCCTCCGTGAAAATCGGATCCTCCGCTCTCCAGCAGAAAATATTCGCTGACTACGCCGCGGTAGTATGTCGTTTCCGTCGGGGAGTGCGATGGATGAATGACTTCAATACCATCCAGCCCACAATTGATCAGTTGATTGATTCTTTCATCGCTTGTAAACTTACCGGGGTGAGCCAGAAATGACAACCCACCGGAAGAGGAAATCAGTGTAATTGCTTCATGAGGGGTAAGGTGAAATTTTCGTTCGTAGGCGGGTCCGCCGTTGCCAATAAATTTTTCAAACGCTTCCTGGTAACTATTCGTCAACCCTTTGTCCACCAACGCCGAAGCGATATGTGGGCGTCCCACGGCTCCTTTTCCTGCTCGTTCCATCACCGATTCCATTGTCAGCGGGACATTGATGCTGTTCAGTTTGGCAACAATCCGTTCAGCCCGTTTCACTCGTTCTATTCTAAAAAAATGAAGATACTCAAGAAGACGCTGGTTGGTGTAGTCGATGAAATAACCAAGGATGTGTACATCTTTATCATCCACCGTAGCGCTGAGTTCGACACCGGGAATAACTTCAACACCGAACTCTTTTCCGTACGAAATGGCATCCGGAAAAGCTTCAACGCTGTCATGATCGGTAATAGCGATAATCGCTAATCCCCGCTGTTTGCATTTCTTCACAAGTTCATACGGGGAAAGAGCGCCGTCCGAAAATGTCGTGTGCATGTGAAGATCTGCTTTACTGCTCATACGCTTCCGCTATCATGCCGTGCTCATGTGTGCATTGCTTTGAATGCTTCGTAATCGTTGATGATCAATTTGTTCCCCTGCAATTGCAGGTATCCTTTTTTAATAAATTTGTGAATCATTCGGGAGATTGTTTCACGAGACGTTCCTGCCATATTCGCCAAATCCTGTTGAAGCGGGAGGTCATCAATTTCTACTTTCCCTTTGCGGAAGATGCCGACATCATCGGCAAGTTGAAGAATGACCGTTGCAACTCTTCCTGCGGCATCTTTTAACGACAAACTTTTAATTTGTGCATCCGCCTTGCGCAAACGGGCGGTTAACTCTCTCAACAGCGCAATAGCAACGGAGGGATAATCGTTGAGCGCTTTCAGAAAATCGCCCCGATGAATCATGAACAGTTCCGATTTTGTTGTTGCCACCACACTGGCAGAGCGCGTCAACCCATCAAGAATTGCCATCTCACCAAAGAAATCACTTTCACCCAAAATCGATAAAATTACCTCACGTCCATCATCATCCATCCGCACAATTTTGACTTTGCCAGATATAATGACAAACAAGGCGGCGCCGGTTTCTTCTTCCAGCAGAATAATACTTCCTTTTTTATA
>JBFMDF010000190.1:0-4664 GCA_040753935.1 Bacteroidota bacterium
TCATCATCGAATCCGAAGAGGACGGAGGAGCAATGATTACTGCGCGAACAACGCTCGACCAAAACCGTGAATTGTTTTCGCTTCCAGGTCACATCACCGAAAAGAAAAGCAACGGTCCCAACAGACTGATAAAAATGGGAGCAGCAAAACTTGTTCAATCAATCGATGACATCCTTGAAGAACTGACGTCCGCATTACAGCCGATCATAAAAACTACGAGACAAAAAACCGAGCCGCCACAACTTTCTGTTTTTGAACAGAAGATATTTGACGTGTTAACAAACGAACCGATGCATATTGATGCGATTTCGGAACAGTCGAATCTCTCCCCTTCCGATACACTTGTCAATTTACTTAGTTTAGAATTCAAGGGATTGGTTCGGCAGATGGCCGGAAAAATGTTTGTCAAAGTATAGTGTATTCCTGACATACATACTTCTCACGAATAAATCCCGCCAAATCCTTTTTCCTTCCTTAAAAAATTCGTATCTTTTTACGGCACGATGTTTGTTATTGGCGAAATATCCGTTCACGATAATGTGTTGGAAACGAAGTTTGCATGCAACCTGCATGAATGTAAAGGAGCGTGCTGTACGTTTGCCGGTGGAAGAGGTGCACCGTTACGTGATGATGAAGTAGAGGTGGTAAAAAATGCGTACCCTATCGTCAAATCGATGCTGCCAAATGAACATCTTCGCGCCATTGAACAGCACGGACTTATCGACGGCACACCGGGCAATTACGCTACGCAATGTGTTGAAGGGAAAGCATGCGTCTTCGTTTACTATGATGAAGGTGTTGCGAAATGCTCGTTTGAACGGGCATACTTCGAGAAAAAATTGTCGTGGCGGAAGCCACTCTCATGCCATCTCTTCCCCATTCGTATCGGTGCGGATGGGAAGGAAATTCACTACCAGTATTTCAGCGAATGCGAGCCGGCACTGAAACGCGGCGCCGCCGAAAATATTTCTGCCGCACAGTTTGTCCGTGAATCGCTTGAACGCGCATTCGGAAAACAGTGGACAGAAGATTTATTGACTACGTCAATTCGTAGCATTGACTTATACTGATGTACACTACTATGCTTCATCTTTCGCAACAACAACGTCTTCTACAAAAGTTAACGCCACAACAGATTCAATACCTGAAACTGCTGCAAGTTCCGACCATTGCACTGGAGCAAATAATTAAAACTGAACTCGAAACCAATCCACTGCTGGAAGAGGGCATAGAAGATGAAATTGATGTAAACCAAAGTGCTGAAGATGAACCCACGCCTACTGACGGAACAGAAGAAACGACCGACAATAAAGATGATGATTTCACCTTTGAAGACTTTCTTAACGATGAAGAATCGTACACACCAAAAGGAGAGCGGCACAGTACCGATGATGAAGATAAAGACGAATTTCCCATTGCCGCACAGGAACCGCTGACCGAAAAACTGCTCGACCAACTCCGACTTGCCGATCTTACCGAAGTAGGAATGCTTGTGGCAGAGGAAATTATCGGTAACATTGATGAAGACGGCTACCTGCACAGGGATATTGAAGCCATCACTAACGACATTAATCTTACGCACAAACTGCACGTAACGCCTGCCCAAGTAGTAGAAATACTGAAAATCATCCAACGGCTCGATCCACCCGGTATCGGTTCGCGTTCATTGCAGGAATGTCTGCTGGTGCAGTTGGAATTTTCAAAAGCCGATCCACAGTTGGTAGAGCGCGCTCGAACACTGCTCACACACTATTTCGACGAATTCACTAAAAAACACTATGAGCAGATTGCCAAACTGATGATGATTCCGCTCGATGAAGTAAAGAAAATTATTGAACTTATCTCCCATCTTAACCCTAAACCTGGCGAAGGTACAATTACCACACAGGAAAACTACGTGGTGCCAGACTTCATCGTCACCAAAGATGAAAATGAGTTCATCATTCAGTTGAACGACAGAAACATCCCTCCGCTTCGCATCAACCGAAACTACCGCGAACTGATGTCGAAGCGAAACAAAACGACAAACAACGAAACCAAGCAGTTCCTCAAGCAAAAATTCGATGCGGCAAAGTGGTTCATTGCTTCCATCTATCAGCGGCGCGAGACTATGCTGAAAGTCATGCACGCCATCGTTGAACGTCAGCGTGAATTTTTTGAATCCGGCGAGGGATTGAAACCGCTGATTTATAAAGACATTGCCGAAATGATTCACATGGATATCTCAACCATCAGCCGAGTGGTGAACGGCAAGTATGTGCAAACAGATTTCGGCGTGTATGAACTTCGCTACTTTTTCAGCGAAGGCATCAGCACGCAAAGCGGCGAAGATGTGTCCAACAAAGAGGTCAAAGAACGCATTAAGGAAATTCTCAACAACGAAGATAAATCAAAACCATTGAGCGACGAAGAGATTGCATCCATATTAAGGGAAAAAGGCTATAACATCGCCCGCCGTACTGTTGCCAAGTACCGCGAATCGATGATGATTCCGGTGGCACGATTACGGCGAACGATCTAACATTGCTGATGATCTACAAAAGAGTTTAACATCTTTTCATTTCACTACAACAACAGAGTACTATGAACACACAACAATTCCACTCTACCACCATCATCGGCTTGCGGCGTAACGGAGCGTGCGCTATGGGAAGCGACGGACAAGTAACACTCGGCTCAACGGTGATGAAACAGCATACAAAGAAAGTTCACTTGCTTCACAACAACTCTGTGCTCGTCGGGTTCGCTGGTGCATCTGCCGATGCCTTTGCGTTAATGGAACGGTTTGAAGAAAAACTGCAGATGTATCAAGGCAACGTCGAACGTTCGGCTCTTGCGCTGGCAAAAGATTGGCGCACGGATAAGTACCTCCGCAGATTAGAAGCGATGATCGGCGTGTTGAGCAAAGAAAGCACATTTGTGATTTCAGGTACCGGTGATGTTGTTGTGCCCGACGACGGAATTATTGCCATCGGTTCCGGAGGTAGTTATGGGCTTGCCGCAGCGCGTATGCTTATCAAGCACACGCAACTTTCAGCAAAAGAAATTGTAGAAGAGAGTTTGAAAACTGCTGCCGATATTTGCATCTACACCAACAATCACATCACAATTTTGGAATTGTAATGTCAAAAACTTCGAAAAAAGAAAAAGAATCCCTTGCAGGAAACGAACTGACTCCGACTCAGATTGTTAAAGAACTTGATAAGTACATTATCGGGCAACACGAAGCGAAGAAATCTGTAGCCATTGCTCTCCGCAACCGCTGGCGACGACTGCAAGTACCTGCGCACTTACGCGAAGATATTATGCCGAACAACATCATCTTGATTGGTCCCACCGGTGTCGGCAAAACGGAGATTGCACGGCGTCTTGCACGTCTTGCAAACGCTCCCTTCATTAAAGTGGAGGCATCTAAATTTACCGAAGTTGGCTACGTCGGCCGTGATGTTGAATCCATGATTCGCGATCTGACCGAACTTGCCGTTGTGATGGTTCGTGCAGAAAAAACAGCAGAAGTTGAACAAAAAGCTTACCAGCAGGCAATTGAACGGATATTAGATATTGTTATTCCCCCTGTCAAAAAAACAAGGCCAACTGTTGAGGGGAGTTCTGTGTCTGAGGAAGAGTTGAATGAAAAAACGCGAGAGCGATTCCGCCAGAAAATTTCTGCTGGAGACCTTGATGAACGTATCATTGAAATTGAAACCACTACCGATACTCTTCCCTCTGTGCAGGTGATGGGACCGTTCAACCTGGAGGAGATGGGTGTGAACATTCAGGAAATGCTGGGCGGCATTCTTCCAAAACGACAGAAAAAGAGGAAAGTCTCAATCGGAGAGGCGAAGAAAATTTTAACTCAAGAAGAAGCACAGAAGTTGATCGATCAAGATGCTGTCATTAAAGAAGCAATCAACCGTGTCGAAAATTCAGGCATTGTTTTCATCGACGAGGTAGATAAAATTGCTGGCAATCGTGCAGGTTCCGCAGGCGGTCCTGACGTCTCTCGTGAAGGCGTGCAACGAGACCTATTGCCGATTGTAGAAGGATCAACTGTTTCGACAAAGTACGGACCGGTAAAAACCGATCACGTTTTATTCATCGCATCCGGCGCCTTCCATGTAGCAAAACCGTCCGATCTGATTCCCGAATTGCAGGGACGATTCCCCATTCGCGTTGAATTGAAGAGCCTGACAGAAGAAGACTTCGTTAAGATTCTTACGCTTCCACAAAATGCGCTGTTGAAACAATACACTGAATTACTAAAGACAGAAGGAATTGAAATCTCGTTTGATAATGATGCTATTAAAGCAATTGCACGCATTGCCACACAAGTCAACGAAGAAGTAGAAAACATCGGCGCACGGCGGCTTCATACAATCCTCACGTCTCTTCTTGACGACATTTTATTCAACTCGCCTGATCATATCGAAACAAAACAAATCACCATTACACAAGTGATGGTCGAATCGAAACTGTCAATAATTGCAAAGAACAAAGAAATGAGCAGATATATTCTGTGAGACTTTAGCAATAGGAAAAGCAGGAATGCTTTCCTACGCTTGAAAATAAAAATCCCCGAAGTTTCCAAAACGTCGGGGATTTTTTTTTCTGCTGTTGCTGCAAATTGCTAAAACCGAAACCTCATTCCCATCGTTATTGAACCT
>JBFMDF010000191.1:0-4656 GCA_040753935.1 Bacteroidota bacterium
TTCGTTCTCAGGACTTTTATTTGTATCTCAAAGAATACGAGTTCCGTTTCAATAACAGGCACTCGGATATCAAACAATTAATTCTTAAAATCTTTTTCAATGCTTGAGTTCTATCTAGTCAAGCCCCAAAATTTAATATATCTTGTTTCATCTGAATTAAAATCTAAAAATTATAAATCATTGAAAATATTCACGATTAAACATCCTTTGAACGGACCTTTCCTCGTATTTCAGTCATCACTGAAATAAGTTACATTCGACACAATCGAAACAGCAAAAGGATGCCTTAAAACATAAGAAAGCGCTATGAACTTCGAACTCAATGAAACACACAAAATGATCCGCGAAACCGCTCGCCAATTTGCGGTAGATGTTATATCCAAATCTGCTGAAGAACGAGACGAAAAAGAAACTTTTCCTTCTGAAGAAATCAAACAACTTGGCGATCTGGGTTTTATGGGAATGATGGTCCCGGAACAATACGGCGGTGCCGGGCTTGATACTCTCAGTTATGTCATCGCCATGGAGGAAATTTCCCGCGTCGATGCCTCGTGCGGAGTGATTATGTCTGTGAACAATTCACTCGTCTGTTACGGAATTAACAAGTTTGGATCGGAAGAACAAAAACAAAAGTACCTTATTCCGCTTGCGCAGGGGAAAAAATTGGGTGCGTTTGCGCTGTCCGAACCGGAAGCGGGAAGTGATGCGACAAACCAGCACACGACCGCTGTGAGAAACGGTGAGAATTACATTCTCAATGGAATAAAAAACTGGATTACGAACGGTACTACTGCTGATTATGTGATCGTGATGGCGCAGACCGACCCGTCAAAAGGATCAAAAGGTATCAGCACGTTTATTGTCGAGAAAGGAATGCCCGGTTTCACGTATGGAAAGAAGGAAAGGAAACTCGGTATCCGTAGTTCCGATACTGTTTCTCTTCTTTTTGAAAATGTCAAAGTGCCTGTCGCAAACAGAATTGGTGATGAAGGCTTCGGTTTTAAATTTGCAATGATGACTCTTGAGGGTGGACGGATCGGCATTGCTGCGCAAGCATTGGGAATTGCACAGGCGAGTTTGGACGCTTCGGTCGAATATTCAAAGCAACGGAAAGCATTCCATCAACCGATTGCAAATCTTCAAGCGATCCAATTTAAACTTGCCGATATGGCAACTGAAATCGAAGCGGCTCGTATGCTGACATATCAAGCAGCAGCTATTAAAGATGCCGGTCAGCCGTTTGGCAAACAAGCAGCGATGGCGAAACTGTTTACTTCTAAAGTAGCAGTCAAATCGGCGCTGGAAGCAGTACAAATTCATGGTGGATACGGATATGTTCGTGAATATAAAGTCGAACGCTATCTCCGCGATGCAAAGATCACCGAAATCTATGAGGGAACATCTGAAATTCAACGAATTGTAATATCCCGTGCGTTGCTTAAAGACTGACAATTCCAAACAATGTTGTCCGTCTGATTAAGGGAGGAATATGTCATTAAATTAATATAAGGAGAGTGCAATGAAAAAAGTTTTGATCGTACTTGGAGTCATCTTTCTTCTGTTCGTGATGGTTGTAATGTGGGGCGTTGGCAAATACAACAGTCTCGTTACACTCGATGAAAGTGTGAACGGTTCATGGGCTCAAGTACAAAACCAATATCAACGGAGAATGGACCTCATTCCGAATCTTGTAGCAACTGTGCAAGGTGTTGCAAACTTTGAGAAGTCAACGCTGCAAGCGGTGATCGAAGCGCGCGCAAAAGCGACGCAAGTGACATTGTCGCCGCAACTGTTGAACGATCCCCGAGCTTTTCAGCAGTTCGAGCAAAGTCAGGGTGCGCTTGGTTCGGCTCTTTCCCGTCTGCTCGTAACGGTAGAACAATATCCCAACTTGAAAGCGAATGAGAACTTTCTCCAATTGCAGTCGCAACTGGAAGGAACGGAAAACAGAATTGCCGTTGAGCGTAAACGCTTCAATGAAGTGGTGCAGGGATACAACGCAACGATCCGTACGATTCCGACCTCGTTGATCGCGGGAATCGGAGGATTCCAACAAAAACAATATTTTCAATCGCAAGCAGGAGCCGAAACGGCGCCGAAAGTTCAGTTTTAGATATGCGTCATATTTTTAAGGCACGGAAAGAAAACATTTTTGTTTTAGTTGTTCTCTGTGCCTTTTACATTCCTGTTCTCACCGCACAGAACAGCGATATTCCGGCAATTGTTGATCCTGTAACTGACCTGACGAATACGTTGAGCAGGAGTGAATACTACGACCTTCGCAGGCAAATAATTCAATTCGAAGATAGCACTTCAAATCAGATCGCCATCATGATCATTCCTTCTCTGGAAGGGAATGAGATTCGCGATCTCGGAATCAAAATCCTTGAAAAGAGCAAACTCGGTCAGAAAGGAAAAGACAACGGCGTACTCATTCTTGTAGCGAAAGACGATCGAAAAATGTCTATCGAAGTAGGATACGGATTGGAAGGAGTACTTACTGATGCGCTTTGCGATCAAATCATCCGCAACGATATCCGTCCTCGATTTAAGGAGGATGATTATTTCGGTGGACTTTCAGCAGGTATTTCATCCATTACGGAAGTGATCAAAGGAGAATACACGGCTGGAAAGAAAAAAAGAAACGGTTCAGATTGGATTCCTGTAATGTTTGTCTTGGGAGTTATTCTGTTTGCCGGAATTGCAGCGGCACGTGGACGGAGATATTCAATCAGCTCGCGTGGACATCGCGGATATAATAATTGGTGGTGGGGAGGAGGGGGATTTGGCAGTGGCAGCGGTGGTGGGTTCGGTTCATTTGGCGGAGGCGGCGGTGGATGGTCTGTTGGAGGGGGAAGTTTTGGCGGCGGCGGTGCAAGCGGAAGTTGGTAAAAATTATATTCAAGATTATCAAGATTTCAAAATTCCAAGATTGAATTCCTCTAGATTGATAATCCTGTACCTTAAAATTTTGATAAATAGATATGCTAATACTATTAAAGACTAATGCGTCGCGTCAGGAAATTGAAACAGTAAAAAACCGTGTTACTGAATTAGGATTCACACCTCATGAAATTCCCGGTGTGCAGCGCGTTGCAATCGGTATTACCGGCAACAAAGCAAAAGTATCGCCGGATAATTTTCTTACGCTTCCGGGCGTTGTAGATGTTATCTCGGTTTCAAAGCCGTTCAAACTGGTCGGAAGAGATTTCAAACCGGAAAATACAATTGTTGATGTCGCCGGAGTAACATTCGGTGGAAACGAGATACAAATTATTGCCGGACCTTGTTCTGTCGAAAGCAGGGAACAGATTTTTGAGGCGGCGGAACTTGTAAAACAATCCGGAGCAAAATTGTTACGCGGAGGCGCATTCAAACCGCGTACATCGCCGTATGCTTTTCAAGGATTAAAAGTTGAGGGATTGGAATATCTAAAAGATGCGGCGGAAAAAACGGGTTTGAAAGTGGTCACGGAAGTGAAAGATACCGAGACCCTCGCGGTAGTTGCCGAATGTTCCGACATTTTGCAAATTGGAGCGAGAAACATGTATAACTTTTCGCTGTTGGAAAAGGTCGGGGACTTGGGGAAGCCGGTATTGTTGAAGCGCGGCTTTTCTTCAACGATAGAGGAATTGCTCATGGCTGCGGAATACGTCGTATCCAGAGGAAATTACAACGTGATCTTGTGCGAAAGAGGTATAAGGACATTTGAAACATACACCCGTAACACGCTCGATTTGAACGCCGTTCCATTGATAAAAAAATTATCTCACCTGCCGGTGATCGTCGATCCGAGCCATGGAACCGGTGCATGGGATCTCGTTTCACCGATGGCGCAGGCTGCAATTGCCGCCGGTGCAGACGGATTGATGCTTGAAGTTCATGCCCATCCTGAAAAGGCAATGTCTGATGGATATCAATCGCTCTCTCCTAAAACGTACCTTGCATTGACAAAGCAGTTGAAAAAATTTGAGCCGGTCCTTCAACGTACACTTGCGGTGCGTGCATGAGTTTTTTTCAGAAAAATATCCTGACTAAGAATGAACTTGCGGCGATCGCAGAGACGATCAAAGCGGTGGAACGCGAAACGATCGGCGAAGTGAGGGTGAATATCCAGAAAACCCGTTCGTTCAAAGAAAAGAATCTGTCCCTGTACGACCTTGCGGTAAAATCGTTTTACGAACTCGGCATGGATAAGACGAAGGATAAATCCGGTGTTTTAATCTACTTACTTCTCAGCGAGAATAAATTTCAGATTATCGGTGATGAAGGAATCAATAAGAAGGTAACGAAAGAGTTCTGGAATTCACTTGCCGAAAAAACGTCGGAATATTTTCGGCAGAATAAATTTTCAGAAGGAATCTGTTTTGCTGTCAATGAAGTTGGCGTCATCTTAAAAAAAGAATTCCCTCTGAAGCCGGGCGACACGAACGAGCTCTCGAATGAAGTGGTGATCTCTTAAACAATACAATTATGAATTGCACACTGGCTGTTGCACAAACTGATTCCGTCGTTGGTGATGTCAAAAAGAACATTTTACATCATCTTATTTTCATAAAAAAAGCGATTACAAAAAAAGCGAATATCATTGTTTTTCCCGAACTGAGTTTGACCGGATATTCGATTAAAGATTTAAACTGGGACCTTGCCCTTCGC
>JBFMDF010000192.1:0-4655 GCA_040753935.1 Bacteroidota bacterium
AGAACATACAATTAGTGTTGCATGAAAAAAGAAACAATCGTCGGCGTAACATCCACCAACGTTCTGATACGCGAAGAAAAATAGGAATGCTGTTTGCCAATAACAATAAGCGGGACAGCATTCCGTGTGTGTGTTTTGATAGAGAGATCTTCTACATTGCCATGATCGCTAATAAGGAAAAGAATATCGTTGTACACATCAAAGTGTCGCAATATCCCTTCAAGAAATCCATCCATTCGTTCGAGCATTTCCGTTGCTGTTTTCATCTCCTGCGAATGACCGGCATGATCAGTCACAAAATATTCAAAAAATATCAAATCAACTTTCTTCCCAAGTTCATAAAACAGTTCGCCGGCGTCACGTGGGTGAGTTTGCGGCACCTGTGGATGTCCAAGTTCGCTCCACCGCGAGCCGGTAATATCAGCAGAAATCGCCTGCTGGTTCTGAATGTCAACGTGAGTGTTCAATATTTTTCCGGCAGAAAGGTACGCAAGGGCAATGGTCGGAATTTTCCCCTTCGGACTAAACAGATAATCCAAGTATCGTTTCGGATAGCCGTTGGCAAAGAAAAATGTTTTGTTTATCTGTTGCAACCGAACAAACAGATTTTTCTCTTTGATGATGGGAATCAGAGTTGAATATGGGTGAGGTCCGAAATGTTTACCGATGTGTTTTGCCGCGTTCACGCCTGTCATCATCGCGCATTGACCCGTTCCGCTCTGCGGCAGTCCGCTAACGCGTAGTGTAGTGTTGACGGGAGATAGCGAAACAACATCTGACGAAAATTTTTTGAATGAAAGCGAGGGCAGATTGCCGTTGAATAATTGTTCAAACGTAGGGAGTTGTGCTGCAAAAAACGGATTTATCCGTGGGCTCTTTTTCCCGTAACCGACTCCATCCCAAAAAATGAAGTAGAAACTCATTTTGATTCGAGAATAATGGTCACTGGTCCTGAATTGAGTAGAAACTCATTTTGATTCGAGAATAATGGTCACTGGTCCTGAATTGACAAGAGCAACATCCATCATCGCACGAAACGTGCCGGTGGCAACTCTGTCAGCGCCCAATAGCAAACGCAGTTGTTGAACAAAATAGTCATACAACGGCTCGGAAACTGCAGGCGGTGCTGCATCTGTGTAACTGGGGCGATTTCCTTTTCTCGCATCGCCGTACAGCGTAAACTGTGAAACTACCAGCACGGACCCCCCAATATCCTTGAGCGAACGATTCATCTTTCCTTCTGCATCGTCAAAAATGCGGAGCGATGAACATTTTTCTGCCAGATATGTCGCATCGGTTTGTGTATCTCCATTTTTTATGCCGAGAAAAATCAACAAACCGTTGCCGATGGAACCGACAATCTTCCCCTCAACAGTTACACTTGCCGATGATACCCGTTGAACAACTACACGCATATTATGTCCGATAAGAAAATTGTGGATTTAGATTTCTGATGCCGTCAGGCACCGTATTGTTACTTTTCTGCAATCACTACGCGAAAGTTGCCGTCATAATCTTTTACGGAGGCAAGATTCCGCCAACCGTTTTCTTTGAAAATAGTCAGAACCTTCTCATGTTGATTGTACGCATGTTCAACAGCAACAAAACCGTTGTCCATCACCAAATTTGACTTTTGTGCAATAGCTCGATAAAAAGTGAGTCCGTCGTTTCCATCTGCCAATGCTTGTTTCGGTTCAAACTTTTTTACCTCCTCAGGGAGAATTTCATATTCTTCATTAGAAATGTACGGGGGATTGGAAACGATGCAATGAAATTTTTCATGTATTTCATGAGAAAGAATATTGGCAACCCGAAACTCTATATTATGGTCTACATTATGCCTGTGAGCATTCTGTCGTGCCAGTGTCAACGCCTCCTCCGAAACATCAATCGCCACAATCCGTGCATCCGAAAACATGTGTGCAAGCGTAACGGCAATACATCCGCTGCCGGTACCGACGTCGAGAATTCTGATCTGTTCATCCGGTTCAAAGCATACCTGAATTTTATCGGCAACCTCTTCAACAAGTATTTCCGTCTCAGGGCGTGGAATCAACACCCGCGGATCAACGGAAAACTTCAATCCAAAAAATTCTGTTTCGCCCAGAATGTACTGCAATGGCTCGTGCGTCATTCTGCGTTTGAGAAGTTCTTTGAATCGTGCAAGTTCTTCTTCCGTCAGCGGTCGATCGAATTGTGTGTACAGATGGATACGTTTCAGTTGCAACACCGAAGCCAGCAGCAGTTCAATGTTCAGGCGGGCATCATCAAATCCTTTTTCCGAAAGATACGTTGTTCCCCACGAGATGAGTTCGAGTATTGTCCAAGTTTTTTTTGCAGTTTCCGACGCAGCCAATTATTTCTTTTTCTTTGTTGATTTTGATGATTTGGAAGAACGACCAACGTTCTTTTTAGAAACAGATTTTTTGACTGACGTTTTGATGGCTGAAGGTTTTGGTTTCACAATAAAATCTTCATCGTCGTCATCCGACAGAAGATTTTTCTGATACTTTCTCAACCCGACAATTTGGTGCTGATTGAACCCGAGTTTTTCCATTTCCTCAACAGCAAAGTACTCTTCTCCGACTTCATATTCACCTTCTTCTTCTCCCACATCAACAACGTCAAGTTCTTCAGCAATTTTGTTGTCGATGAAGACAAAGCGTTTGTCCGCCTCCAGCAGGCATTCAAAGTCACCGATGTTTTCCGGCATTTCAAACTTTAACTGTTCTGAACGCTCCAGCATGGCATCCCACATTTCAAGAATGGGGAGTTCTTTTGTTTTTTGTTCTTCAAGGTATTTTTCTGCTTCGGCTAATAATTTTTCGTACATAGTTACCTCCTCTCGCTCAACACTCCGTCTGGGCGTTGGTACCGGATAGTTCCTCCGACTATTGTGGCTTCAACAGTTGTAGTAAGAATGTCTTTCGGTGGACATTTCATAATGTCATTTGAAAGAATAACAACATCCGCAAGTTTTCCTTCTTCAATACTCCCTTTTTGACTCGCCGCAAATTCGGCAAACGCTCCCCAGATAGTAAAAGACCGGAGCGCCTCTTCTCGTGTCATTTTCTGGTCGGCGTACCAGCCGTTCTCGAATTTCTTTGGATCGCTGATGCCGTCAGCAGAGAGTTGAAACGATTGCCGTACGTCATCGGCAGTCCGCGGAATTCCATTTTTATCTTGTCGAGTAATTGCCGCATAAAAACCGTATAGCGGATTCGGATGCTCAACAGGGAAATCGGAGCCGCTGGCAATAATATTTCCATCATCAAGCAATGAACGCCATGCATACGCACCGAGAATCCGTTCCGGACCCAGCCGCGCCTGTGCCCAATACATATCGGAGGTGCAATGCGTCGGTTGCATACTGGGGATCACATGTAATTTTTTGAATCTCGGAATATCTTCCCGTGAAATGACTTGCGCATGTTCAATTCTCAGCCGAGCCGATGCCGCTTTTAATGGAAATTTTTCCGATGCTTGTTCGTACTCATCCAGCACAATCCTGTTTGCCCGATCACCAATGGCGTGCGTTGCCACTTGCAGTTCTTTTTCCAGCGCCTGTTCTGTCAGTAAACGAATTTTTTCTGGCGCACTGGTAATCAATCCGCGGTGTTCCGGTTCATCGCTGTACGGTTCCATCAACGCCGCTCCGCGAGAACCGAGTGCACCATCAACATATAATTTAATACCGCGGAGCGCAAACTGGTAGTGGACAGCATCAACATATGGTCCTGACTTCAGCAATTCTTGCCACAATTCACCATCACCAAGAGCAAACGCATACACCCGCACCGGCAGTTGACGCTGTTCCGTCAGTTTTTTGTAAATATCAAAATCTACCTTGTCAATTCCCATATCATGAACGCTGGTAATTCCATACTTCAGGCATTCGTCAAAGGCACGATGGTACATGTGTACTTTTTCATCGAGCGTGTATTCCGGCACAACGTTACGAATGACCGTTTCGGCATTGTCGATAAAGATTCCTGTCGGCTTGCCGAATGTATCACGAAGAATTTTTCCACCTTCAACGTTGGCATTCAAATCGGTTTGCATCGAAGCAATGTTCATTGCTCGGGTGTTCACCCAAATGGCGTGTCCGTCAATGCGAGAAAGAATGACAGGGTTATTCGGAGAAACTTTATCCAGCATAGCGGCGGTCGGAAACGGTTTTTCTCCTATTCCGCTTCCCCAGTCATTTTGATCCCACCCTCTTCCCCGAATCCATTCTCCGGGCTTCGCTTGCTTTACTCGTTCAGCAACAAGGTGTACAATTTCTTCTGCAGAAGTCGTACCAACAAGATTGAGTTCCGTTAATGCAGTTCCCAATCCAAGAAGGTGCGCATGGGAGTCAATAAAACCGGGAATGACAGTCTTCCCTTTGGCATCAATAATGTTTTGTGAAGCGAATTGATTTTGTATATCTTTGGAAGAGCCGACTGCGACAATTCTACTGCCGCGAATGGCAATTGCTTCAGCAATGCTGTTGCGGTCGTCAACGGTGTACACCGTTGCGTTGAGAATAAGGAGATCGGCGTTCTGTTTTTTAGAGGCGACGGACATAAACGTCAGAGAAAAAGCAACTACTGCAAGAGCGATGTAAATGAATGTTTTCATAATCAATAACCAGCGTCTGTAAAAATATAGAA
>JBFMDF010000193.1:0-4648 GCA_040753935.1 Bacteroidota bacterium
TCTGCTATTATTCTTCCGATAGATCAGTTCAATGCTCTTGTTGAACAAGCGAGAAAAACGGAAGAGGTGACGGTGACAGAAATAATAGATGATCTGCCGATAGAAGCGATGATGAAATTACAAGAAGAAAGTGGAGCATTTGATTTTCTGAAGGTACCGGAGGAGAACATTTATACCGTTAACGATGTTAAAGTCCGCTATCGATGACCCAAGGAACTGTTATCCTTACTCCGTTTCCTTTTACCGACCTCACAGGCAACAAAGTACGCCCAGCGCCGATAGTTTCTTCTTCCGCACGAAAGGGAAACGATCTTATTATTGCATTTATCTCTTCAGTTTATAATCCACACCTCCTACAGCCGACAGATTTCCCTGTAACGAAAAATAGTACTTATTTTGCCTCATCGGGACGAAAAACCGATTCGGTGATCAAGATCGACAAATTGGCGACTATCGATAGAAGAATTATCATTGGTGAGTTGGGTACTATTGGTGAAGAAGTGATGAAAGAGGTGTTGAACAAGTTACGAATAGTTTTTGATCTCAAGTAAAATGTTTGAACAAATCAAGCGGCTGGGTACAGATACTGCAATCTACGGCATCAGCACAGTTGTTGCTCGGTTATTGAACTTTGCGCTTGTACCCCTGTATGCCAACATCTTAACAACAGCAGAATTCGGCATTGTCGCAAACCTGTACGCGTACATTGGCTTCATCGTCATCTTTTACAGTTTCGGGATGGAGTCATCGTACTTTCGTTATGCTTCGTCAAAAGAAATGGGGGATGAGAAGGATAATTTTAGCACACCGTTGCTGGCGGTGACGGCTGTATCATTGGCATTTTCCCTCGTTCTCTGTTTCACCGCAAAACAACTTACGCCACTCTTCCAACTGGAACAAGAGCGATACAACCTATTGTATTACACCGCGGGAATTTTGTTCTTCGACGCGATCGTACTAATTCCCTACGCTTCATTGCGGTTGCAGCGGAAGGCGAAATTCTTTGCTACGACAAAAGTACTCAACATTATTATTACCGTGCTGTTGAATATTCTCACCGTCTATTATCTTCGCTGGGGTATTGAAGGAATTTTTTTCAGTAATCTCATTGCGTCCATTCTGTCGCTTTGTTTTCTTCTTCCCTCTATCGTCCGCCAGTTTCGATTCCGTTTTCATTCGCAATTATTCAAACACCTGCTCAAATTCGGCTTGCCGATAGTACCGGTGGGTATCTCCGGTATCTTACTTCAGATTGTGGATCGTCCTATTTTAAAATTGTTGATGGACGATTCGGCGGTCGGCATTTATCAGGCAAATTACCGTCTCGGCATTTTTATGGCGTTGATTACCGGAATGTTTGAGTATGCGTGGCGACCGTTCTTTCTCTCGCACGCTAACGATCCGAATGCCAAACAACTGTTCTCGCGTGTGATGACGTACTACTTGCTTATTTGTTCAGTCATTTTCTTACTCCTGTCATTCTTTCTTGAAAACATCATTCAATATAAATTCTTCGGACGGTATATTCTTCCTCCGCCGTATTGGGAAGGATTAACCATCGTTCCATTAGTGTTGCTTAGTTATATTCTCAGTGGCATTGGGACGAACTTAAATGCTGGTATTCAAATCGAAAAGAAAACAGTGTATCTCTTGCCGACTTCGTTGGCAGGTTCTGTTTCAAAAATTGTGTTGACGTTTGTTCTTGTTCCTTACTTCGGAATAATGGGAGCCGCAATAGCGACTGTTGTAGGATATTTTATGGTGGAAGCAACGTTGTATCCCATCGTGCAAAAATTTTATTACATCGAGTATGAGTTCAATCGTATCGGCAAACTTGTGGTGCTAACAGCTGCAGCGTTTTTTATTGTGACGTTTGTCGAGCGTTCAATTGCAGTAAAATGTATCGTGTTCCTTGCCTGGTGTATAAGTTTGTGGGGGGTTGGTTTCTTTACCAAAGGAGAGATGAGTAGAATACGACAACTGTTTGGAAAATTTTCTTGACATCCCTTGCATCTTGTTGTATCTTTATCGCAGTGCTTATTGTTCTTTCAGATAACGGCTTTGGTGTTCCGACGAAAAGAAGTCGGGGTGAAAATGGGAATCTCGTGAGAATCGAGAGCTGACCCGCAACTGTAAGTTTCGTTAAACCGTGCGAAGGTGTGAAACCTTCGCACAGTTGATTGAAAATAAGCCAGGAGACCTGCCAAAGACCGAGTTCGATTCACCTTCGCGGAGTGGGGTGGTAGAAAGTTTGCTTGAAAAATTTTTTACATCCCGACGCGTGTCGGGATTTTTCGTTTTTTGCGGTATTCAAAAAATATTTTGGAGATACGTATGAATTCACGAATACAACTCATCGTCGGTACCGGAGTGATTTTGCTCGCGGCATTATCTCGGTTGATGCCACACCCGATGAATTTTTCCCCTATTACAGCAATTGCACTATTCGGCGGTATGTATTTTGATAAACGGTTTGCACCGGTTCTGCCTCTTCTGGCAATGCTCATCAGCGATTATGTGATTGGATTTTATGACGGCATGGAATGGGTGTACGCCAGTTTTCTTATTAGCGTAGGTACAGGAATGTGGCTCCGTTCCCGTCAAAGCGCCCCATTGGTTGTTGCTGCCACAATCGTTAATTCGGTACTTTTTTTCATCATTACCAATTTTGGCGTGTGGGTGTCCGGAATGCTGTATCCGAAAACATTGACGGGATTGGTTGAATGTTATATCATGGCATTGCCGTTTTTCCGCAATACTGTTGCCGGAGATCTGTTCTATGTGGCGGTCATGTTCGGTGGGTATGAACTTGCAATGAAGTATTTGCCGAAGGTTGAAACAACAAAAGTATAATTTTATCAAGATTTGGCAACACTTATTGAGTTGCCAAATCGGAAGATATTTTTTGTTCTTTTTCATAACGATGTTGGTGTCCCGGTTGCCACGCAGTGGTTGAAATAAATCGGGATGAAAATGGGAATCTCGTGTAAGTCGAGAGCTGACCCGCAACTGTAAGTTTCATGAAACCTTCGCAAGGTTGATTGGAAATAAGCCAGGAGACCTGCCAGCATCAATTTCAATATTCCTTCGAGGAGTGAGGAACTATTGAGGATTGAGTGTTTACCATCATTCTTTACCCCAATTTTCTTACACAGAAGGTTGGGGTTTTTTATTGTATGAGAATTATTTCGTTACTGCCGAGCGCAACAGAAATAGTGTACTTGCTGAATTTGCAAGAGTATCTTGTGGGTGTGTCGCACGAGTGTGATTTTCCATCGGATGCGTGCAACAAACCGGTAGTTACGTACAGTCGAATTGATAAAAATCTCTCCTCACATGAAATTGATTTCGCTGTAAAACAATTGTTGAAGAATGGTGAGTCACTGTACGGTTTGAATGAACGGCTTCTGGAAGAGCTTCGTCCTGATATTATTCTTACTCAAGAACTATGCACTGTCTGTGCGGTTTCCGCAACAACAGTAGCGCGCGTTGTTCACAATTTGCCGTTTCAGACTGAAGTGATAAATCTTGAGCCGCATGGATTAGGGGACATTTTTTCGAACATCTTGCTTGTTGCAAGAATGTGCGGCGTTGAAGAAAGAGGTATTTCCGTCGTTCAGCAGTTGCAACGTCGTGTGGACTTTGTGAGAGCAAAAGCAAAGCACGCAGAACGTACGCCAACAGTCTTTTGTATGGAATGGATATCTCCGCCGTTCGCCGCTGGGCATTGGAATCCTGAAATTGCCGAAATAGCGGGAGGCAGAGATCTGCTTTCGCGAAAGCATTTTCCCTCTCGTCAAGTTTCATGGAAAGAACTTGTTGATTTTAACCCCGAAAAGATTGTGTTAATGGTGTGCGGGTTCGATATTGAACGTACCGCTGCAGAAATGGAAATTCTTCACCACCATCCATTATGGAATTCACTTCGCGCGGTTCAAACAGGAGAAGTATATCTTGCCGACGGTAATTCATTCTTTGCCCGCCCCGGTCCGCGTATTGTTGATAGTCTTGAAATGCTGGCACAGGTGATTCATCCGGAGATATTCGATTTTCAATTTCCATCTACGGCAATTGTCAATAGTAAAGAAATTCTTCATTCTCATCTTCATTCACAGGAGGAAATATGACTCATCGTTTTCAATATGTTGTTGCATTTATCTTCATTCTCGCTGCGGCAATGTCGCGATTACTACCGCATTTGCCAAATTTTACTCCAATAGCAGCACTTGGACTATTTGGAGGAGTTTATTTTAATAAAAAATTTGCAACTATCGTTCCGCTTGCAGCATTGGTCATCAGTGATTATGTCATCGGGTTTCATTCGTTGATTGGATGGGTGTATGGAAGTTTTCTTGCCATCAGTCTGATGGGAATGTGGCTGAAGAATCACAAATCCGCCGGCACAATTGCCTGGACAACGCTTGCCGGCTCAGTTCTCTTTTTCATCGTTACAAACTTCGGCGTGTGGGTGTCGGGATATTATCCGCACACTGTTGATGGTTTCATTGCGTGCTATGTTGCGGCGATTCCGTTCTTCCGCAATACACTTGCGGGTGATTTCTTCTACGTTACGGTTCTGTTCGGTTCGTATGAACTTGTGCGGTATTTCGTTATGAAACAAACTGCGTCTTTACAGAGTGTATCTCAC
>JBFMDF010000194.1:0-4643 GCA_040753935.1 Bacteroidota bacterium
ATATTTTTGATTGTATTTTTGACACACAAATTTTCTATTTGGAAGAGCACACTTTCGTTCTTATATTTGCATACTCCTTGGGCGTTTAGCTCAGTGGTTTAGAGCGTTCGCCTCACACGCGAAAGGTCGTAGGTTCAACTCCTACAACGCCCACAACTAGTCTTGCACCATTGAGTCATCTACCTCCGACAGAGTTCTCTCAGCACCTACTTTTCAGAAATAATCAACTATAATGGACTTAAGACTCCTCTTTCTCACGAGCCGAGTGATTACTCGTTGCTACTAATTTTTTCTCACCGTATCTTCCTGCAGAAACAAATACATCGCTTCTAACACTGTTATGGCAACTCTGGCAACTCGACGAGTCGAATCGTCGACTCAAGAAAAAAAAACCGATCCAAAGGTACCTTCGGACACAACAACGAGTGCCGCTCCCTCACCAATCCGTCTGTTATTGGTTGAAGACGATAAAGTTTTGTCGAAATTAGTAAAACGACTTCTTACAAAATCAGGGTATGATGTTGATATTGCCATAGACGGAGAGCAAGCAGAAACGAATGTAATGACAAAACATTATGAATTGATGATTTTGGACCTTAACCTTCCAAAAAAAAGCGGCTTACAGGTGCTCGAAAATTTGCGGAAGAACGGCTACTCTATTCCCGTACTCATTTTGACTGCAAAAGATAAGACAGAAGATCGCGTAAAAGGGTTGCGAATGGGAGCCGATGATTATTTAGGTAAGCCATTCGATTCAGCAGAGTTGTTAGAACGCATACAAGCCGTGCTTCGCCGCAGCGGTTCGGAGCGTTCATCGTTACTACAGGTTGCAGATTTAACAATGGATTTAGTGAAAAGAACTGTTGTGCGGGATGGAAAAGAAATTAAACTGACACCGAAAGAATTTGACCTGCTGGCGTTCTTCATCCGCAACAAAAATCAAACGTTAACCCGACGGCGAATTGCTGAGCAAGTGTGGGGATATACATTTGATACCGGTACGAATGTAGTGGATGTGTATATCGGATACCTTCGCGAGAACATCGACAAAAACTTCAAACGAAAATTAATTCACACCGTACGTGGTGAAGGGTTTGTTCTTCTGGATGAGTAATTGCGCTGCGCGGTTGAAGTCTATCAATACCACCTACAAGATACAACGTTGTTTGTTTTTGAACTTCCCGCTTCTCCGCAATAAAAAACGCCGAGAAATTCTCGGCGTTCTTAGGCACACATACCTTCACTATACATGTAATTCTTTCTCTTAGTATAAGAAAGATTTCAGTGTTGGCAGGTTATATTGGTAACTTTTCTTCAGTATGTTCTTCTTCGGTGATGTTGTTTTCTACAAACTTCGGAAGTGTTATTGCCGGTAGTTCCCCTTCCATATCACGAACGGCAGACGAACGTCTCGTAACCATTCTCGCTAAATCTACCACTGAACGGAATCCAGACGCAATCACTGCTAATTCTTGTCGGAGGTCTTCAATGGCTTCACTGAAAACCTTTTTCCCTTCCTCTTTGATGTACGGTGTTAGCTCTTGAGCATACTCGTCTAATTTGATGTTGAAAACCGTCATCGAATTGTTCAACACTTGTCCGAACGCTAATGCTGTTTCGTGATACATATCGAGTGCAGCAATGTTTTTCTCACGTCGAAGTTTCAAGCGCTCGATTTCTTTCCTCTCCTGACGAAAGAGATACCGTTCATACACTCCATTAATAAGTGTGTGGAAATGCCGTACTTCGATGCTCTCTTTTCTCACATAGTCATAGGCACCCAATTTCATCGCTTCCACCGCAACTGTTTCAGTACCGGCAGAGGTGAGCATGATAACCGGCGTTTCCAACTTCTGTTCATGAATCCATTGCAACACATTCAACCCACTAACCGCTCCCATCTTATAGTCAAGAATAACAACATCAAACGTTGAAGCTTTCAACTGCTCGATGGCTTCTTCACCGCTGGACACCGGCGTTACTTCAAACGTCGGTTCTTCATGCAGCACAACCGTCAATACGTTACGAAACGTATCGTCGTCGTCTGCAAAAAGTATTCGTAATTTGGATGACGTACTATCCACAAGACCTCCCTCATTAATGACAAATTTGAAATGGCGCGACAGAAGCTGGGTGAGAATCTAAAAATAAAAAATCAATTTTGTAAGTACTTTTTTACCTTTCCCCTGTCCATATTTTATTTTAGCCAAATTACAAGCGACCAACGGTAAAAACAAGTTAGAATCGTCTTATGTTTTTAACGTTGATGCAGAACACTTTCTTCAGACCGTTAAAATTCCAATGAAAAAGAGAAAATATAATGAAAACGAAAACAATGATTCTGTCTTCGTCTCCCCCTTATTGCTAAATTCTGTAAATGTTTACACGCTCTGAATAACTCTAAAATTCTCAGGAAATTGCGCTATTTGAGGACTCATAATACACTGGAAGTGCGATAGTAAACGTTGTGCCTTTATTCTCATCGCTGCAAACTTTAATTGTCCCGTGGTGCGCTTCAATAACAAGTTGAACCAATGCCAACCCCAGTCCCGTTCCACCTACTCCACCAACATTTCTTCCTCTCCAAAACGGATCAAAAATATGTTCCGCTTCGGCAAGCGAAATTCCCGTCCCGGTATCGGTAATTTGAATAACAACACTCTGTTGATCGAGTACGGAGTGGATGTTAATAGTACCGTTCACCGGTGAGAACTTGATAGCGTTATCCAGCAAGTTAAACAGCGCTCGCCGTAGCATAAACTCATTTGCCAAAATTTTTACCGAAGGAACGTTGACAAAGTTCACAGAGATATTTTTATCATAGGTAAGGAACAACGATTCCTCGTGAAAAGCAGCAAGGAAACTATGCATCTCAATCGGTTCTAATTCCAGTGTCAGCGTTCCGGCTAACATTGATCCGATAGCAAGTAGTTGATCGACTGTACTTCTCAATTTGAGTGTTTCATCATACACAAGATTAAGATTGTCCATCACCTGCTCGTGAGTGAGGTGCGTGTCCATCGTTGCTTCTAACTGGTTGCGAATGATGGCCAACGGTGTGCGTAGTTCGTGTGCCGACATTGAAGAGAAACTCAGTACGCGTTTAATAATTTTTTCCATCTCACGAATGGTATTATCAAGACGGGAGGCCACCCCTTCAAACAGTTGAAGTGATTCGTGTGCAGGGAATTCAATCTCCTCCAGTACTTCGGACACTTGGCTTTTTGTATCAAACAACTGGTGAAGTTTTGCTTCGGCACGTATGAGTGTTGTTTCAATCCTTTGACGATCGGAAATATCAGTAATGATGCCTAATGCTCCAATGTACGCTCCGGTCGAATCAGTCATCGGTGATGCGTTAACTTGAACCCACAGCAGATCTCCCGATTTTTTCTTGAGTTGAATTTCATATGAACCAATGCTTCCCCGTTCTCGCTGAATACGTTGAGATTGGAAAAAGTCAAAATCTCTTTCGCGGATAAACAACTTATCGAATTCCTGTTGAATCATTTCCTCGCGGGTGTACCCTGTCATCGTGCAAAACTGGTTATTGACATACTGGATTCTATTGTTGGTATCAACGCGAACCAATCCTTGTGGTATTGTTTCCACAAGTGTCCGAAATTGTGCTTCACTTCTCTTGATAGTTTCTTGTGCGGCATATTTTTCTGTTACATCGGTGGCAACACCAAGCAATCCGACCGTGTGTCCGTATTTATTTTTGATCGGCGACGTCGTCAGAGCGATACGAAATTCAGTTCCATCTTTTTTCTTGTTAAATAATTCACCGTTCCAGCCTCCGGCTTTGGTATGTTCTTGTATTTGCTTTATCAACAATGGATCGTTCTTATCGGAAAAAATAACATCCGGCTTTTTGCCATAAATTTCGTCATGCGAGTACCCATACGTTGACGTAAATGCCTGATTGACAAAAATAAAACGATTCTCCTCATCGGTAATGGAAATCATCTGCGAGGTACTGGCAACAGCGTACGCCAGCAGGAGCAGTTGTTCTTCCCTCCGTTTTTCTTCTCTGATATCGCGCACGATGTTGTGATATTCGATCACACGATTCTCTTTATCTCGCACCATCCGCGTTGTCTGTTCCACCCAGATCAATTCTCCCCGTTTCGTCCGGACACGAAATTTACACGTTGCTTCAAGATCCCGTGAGGCGGTTCTACTTTTGTAATATCTGACAATTCTTTTACGATCTTCTGACGCTATTAAACGTACGTAACTCATTCCCAATAACTCTTGTTCAGTGTATCCGGACTTTTCAATGAGAAATGGACTGGCGTACGTGAAGCGACCTTCGGGGTTCAAGATATAATAGGCATCATTCAAGTCGCTAATAAGTGTGCGAAATTCCTGACTGCTCTTGGCGAGTTCCCATTCCGTTCTTTTTCGTTCTGCCACTTCCTGCGCCCAACCAGCGGTGATCTCTTCAAGCAGGTAGGTCAGCCGCACGTTGAGACTTTTAATATGCGCGATGAGAATAACAGTGATAAGGAAAAAGCCGTACCGTACCAGCAAATTCCAGAACACAGCCAGAGAACTAACGTCCACCGATCGGGCAAGAACTTCAACTATTCCCCACACAAGAGCGCCTATGGTAGCAATCACAAACCCGCTCTGCCTGT
>JBFMDF010000195.1:0-4640 GCA_040753935.1 Bacteroidota bacterium
GCCCTGTTCAACCATCGAATTCAAAAGGCAATCACCGATGAAGGAGAATTCGCCATACCGCCGGATGTTCATGATATTATGTCTGCCTTCTACTACGCAAGAACAATTGACTATTCAAAATTCAAAATCGGTCAGCGAATTCATCTTCAAAATTTTTTCAAAGGAAAAACAAATCCGCTTGATGTGAAGTACCTTGGAAAACAAAAAGTAGATGTGAAAGCAGGCGTGTTTAACTGTATCGTTATTGAACCCTTGGTGACAGAAGGAGGCTTGTTTAAAAGCGAAGGACGAATTCTCATCTGGCTGAGTGATGATGAAAATAAAATACCGGTCAAAGTCAGCACAAAAGTTGTTATTGGATCTATTGATGCAGAGTTAAAAGAATATTACGGATTGAGAAACGAACTGAAAGCACGAATTGAATGAGCGAAACTGTTGACTCAACACTTCAATCCAAATATCCCGAAGGCGTAACATATTCACCTATTGCCTTTGCCTTCGTGTCGCTTATTGGCTTGTTTTTTCTGTATCAGTTTGTCGGTGGTGGAATTACGTTGTTGCTCGTCGGCGGCGATATTACCCAGGATAGCGTGTCTGTTGCACGTATCGCGACAATGGTTGGACAATTTGTATTGCTGTTACTTCCAACATTACTGTTGGTGAAAGCACAGCACGGAATGTTTGCCCGCGCCTTGCGGTGGCGAATTCCGACGGCGACGGAAGTGTTTCTCTCGTTTCTTGGCATGATTGCCTTGTTGCAGGCGGCAGAGGGGTATATGTATTTTCAAGACAAAATTCCGTTGCCGGAAAGCGTTATTCCGCTGGTGGAGATGTTGAAGAAGATGATTGAAGAGACCTACCGCATGCTTGTTGTCTCGCAGTCAATTCCGGAATTGCTCTTTGTTATTGTTGTTGTTGCATTAACTCCGGCAATCTGTGAAGAAATTTTTTTCCGTGGACTCATCCAAAAAAATTTTTCACTCGGTACTAATGCCGTTCGCGGTTTTGTCATCACCGGCATTATTTTCGGTCTATATCACTTCAATCCGTTTCAGGCGGTGCCGTTGATGGCGCTTGGAATTTATTTTAGTTTTCTTCAGTATCGTTCGCAGACGCTCATCGTTCCCATGATTGCCCATTTTGTCAACAATACATTTTCTGTCGTAGCAGCATATGTGTACGGTTTTGATCAATCTGGAGTTCCATCGCTATTGATGAGTGAAGGGGAGGGCGTACCGGCAACGACGGTATTGGGAACAACGATATTGTTTATTGTCATTTTTAGTGTAGTTGTTCGTATGTACATCAGAGCAACAGAACACCTTCAAACAGAGCGTTGATGAGTACCAATAAAAGTTCGGCACTGTGTGAAAATCATCCTCAAATGACGGCTGTGGCATCGTGCGCAGTTTGCGGTAAACCCGTCTGCAATGATTGTGCAGTGAAAGAAAATGGAAGGTATTTCTGCGATGAATCTTCACACCGGCGGGTGTTTGATCGGTACACGATGTTAGGTCAATCGCAAACGATGTTTGAAGCAGAACTGGTTGCCAAAAATCTGACGGCGAACAATATCTCGACTCTATGGTTCAACCGCCAGTGGTATGGTAGCGATGAGAAGCCGGTAGTGTTTGTTGACCATGATGCTGTACGCCAAGCGCACGAAATTCTTCACGCACTCGATCTATTAGATTTTATTATCCTTGAACACCATGACAGATAAATTTGCAAACCTTGCTCCGCGCGTTCTTGTTGCCGTCATTGCAATTCCGTTGATTCTGTACATCAGTTATCTCGGTGGAATTTTCTTTTTGCTTCTTATTCTTGGAATAGGAATCGCAGCGTTACTTGAATTTTTTACTCTTGCCAAAGCAAAGGGAGCCAACCCGCAAATCACCACAGCGGTCGCGGGTCTCGTTGCGCTCCATATTTCCTTTTTCCACGAGCAGATTCAGAATTTTATTCTACCATTTTTTCTCGACAGCGGCGGTATTGCACTACTGCAGAAGCTTCAGTTATTCATCACCGTGTTGTTTTTGTTTGCTGTGTTGGTGTTGATTGTGGAACTGTTCAGAAACAAAGGTTCTGTTTTTTTGAATGCTGGCTTTACAATATTTGGTGTGATGTATGTGGGGGTATTTCTCGCATCGCTGATTGGAATTCGGGAATTGTACGGGGCAGAGTTTCCCTATCATCTTGCTATTCAATTTTTTCCCGATTCAACTTCATTCTCTGATGAAGCGCTGCGAGCAACAACATACTCGTGGGGCGGTTATACGGTCATTGCGCTCTTTGCTTCAATTTGGATGTGCGATACGGCGGCGTACTTCGGCGGACTTTCCATGGGAAAGCATAAATTGTTTCCGCGTGTCAGCCCGAATAAAAGTTGGGAAGGAGCAGTGTGGGGATTTGTTGGAGCCGTTGTTACCATGAGTGTATTCCAATATTATTTTTTGCCGTACATGCAGGTTCACCAAGCAATCATCATCGGTGTCATCATCGGCACCGTTGGTCAAGTTGGTGATTTGGTAGAATCGTTGTTTAAGCGCGATGCTCAAGTGAAAGATTCATCGGCACTAATTCCGGGGCATGGTGGTGTGCTTGATCGATTCGATAGTTTGATATTTGTATCGCCGATTTTATATTTATACATCGATTTTGTAGTTCTTTCTTGATCTGGTATTTGAGTTATACAGGACTAAAATTTATTGTCTAACTTGTGAAAACAAAAACCGGTAAAATAAATATCATCACTCTGGGATGTGCAAAGAATACGGTTGATTCTGAATCGCTGTATTCGCAATTGCTGACGAATGACTTCGCCCTGACCGATACGATTGATGATGCGGATATTGCCATCATTAACACCTGCGGATTTATTGAAGCGGCAAAACAACAATCAATCCATACAATTCTTTCTGCGGTTCAACGGAAGAATGAAGGACATCTCGACAAGGTGTTCGTGATGGGTTGTTTGTCAGAACGTTACAGCAAAGACCTTGCGCAGGAAATTCCGGAAGTAGATAGATTTTTCGGTACCAACCAACTTCCCGAGATTCTTGAAGAACTGGGAGGAAAGTATAAGTACGAACTGCTCGGCGAACGAGCCATTTCAACGCCGCATCACTTTGCCTATCTGAAAATTTCCGAAGGATGCGACAACCCGTGTTCATTTTGTGCCATTCCGTTGATGCGCGGAGGCCACAAAACAAAACCGGTTGAACACATCATGGATGAAGTACTGCGTTTGGTAGAAAAAGGTGTGAAGGAATTGATTGTGATCGGACAGGATACAACGTACTACGGACTTGATTTGTACGGCGAACGGAAACTTGCTTCGTTGTTATCTTCTCTTGCGTCGGTAAAAGCACTTGAATGGATTCGGTTGATGTATGCGTACCCGGCGAAATTTCCGTTAGATGTTTTGCAAGTGATTGCCGACAATCCGAACATTTGCCGGTACCTCGACATCCCTGTTCAACATGCGGCGGATAATGTATTGAAATCGATGCGGCGCGGTATTACACGCAGAACAACCGAACAGTTAATTTCTACCATCCGTTCAGCCGTTCCCGGTATTGCGCTTCGGACGACGCTGATTGTCGGTTATCCGAACGAAACAGAAAAAGACTTTGAGGAACTCGTTCAATTCATTAAAAATGTGCGGTTTGACAGACTTGGCGTTTTTACATATTCACAAGAAGATCAGACCGTCGCCTACGATCTGGGCGATCCGATTCCGGCAGATGAAAAAGAGCGGCGGAAAGAGTACATTATGGAAGTGCAGCGCGAAATTTCGCTGCAACAAAATGAAGCGCGCATTGGCGCCACAACGAGGGCAGTTGTTGAACGGATTGAAGATGGTGAGTATGTCGGCAGAACCGAATGGGATGCGCCTGAAATAGATAATGAAGTCTTTATCACCCACAACGGCGGTCAATTAACGGTCGGTCAATTCGTCAATGTAACTATTACCGATGCCGCTGAATTTGATTTGTACGCTGAGACAATATAAGACATGACATGAAAACTCTTGTGTTGTTCATGGTGTTGCTTGTTACCGCTTCTCTGGCGCAAGTTGAGACGCGGAAACCATTTACTGCGTACGATATCCCCGAATTTTATGTTGATGCCATCAGTTTTTCTTCCGGCGATTCAACTTCTTCCCGCACCGATGTGTATGTTCAAGTTCCGTACGACGCGTTACAGTTTGTCAAAAAAGATAACCGCTACGTAGCAATGTATGAAGTAATGATTAATTTTTTGACAGAAGATAATGTTTCCGTTTCCGAAAAAGTGTGGTCGGAAGAAATTGTTGTTCCGAATTACTCAATGACCGAATCGAAAAGTGCGTTTAGTCTTACACAACGTTCGCTGATGCTGCAACCGGGTATCTACAAATTGCGCGCACAGGTGAGGGATAATGAATCGAAAAAAGCGGCGCATGTGGTGAAACGGTTCATCGTGGGAAACTATGCGAACGGTTCGTTGTCCATCAGTGATCTTATGCTGGTGAGTAAAGTAACGAGTGAAGGCGAGGGTAAAAAACTCCAGCCGAATATCTCCGGCAACATTGGTGAAAAGAATAATCTTTTTTACATCTTTTTTGAAATTTATTCTCCCGTTCCATCCGATTCGTT
>JBFMDF010000196.1:0-4602 GCA_040753935.1 Bacteroidota bacterium
ACCGAAATCAAGAGCAAATGCGCTTGCCTTCATGTGCCAAATAGTCTCTTGAATATACTTCGCAGAAAATCCGATTGAAAATCGATCAGACAAGTTTCGTGCGTAATGAACAGCGGCGGCAATACTCGAAGCGCTGAAGAGTTCACCGGTTCCTTCTGGTTTTTCAACTGTCGTAACTTTCATATCATCCATTGTCAGCGCGGCAAAACTTATACCGACTGTGCCGAATGATGCAATAGGAACTGCCGCCGCCGAATAATCAAATCCCATATCGGCAATCCAACTCATATGTGAAAAGATCACTTCAGTTTGTGACAAGCGGGCAGAGCCGGCTGGATTCCAGTACAAACTTGAAGCATCATCAGCTATACCGGAATATGCCGACCCAAGTGAAACAGCGCGTGCACTCACAGGAATTTCAAGGAATGTTGCGGCTGTGGTTCCGCTCTTAGAAACATTCCTTCCCACATCTTGCGCAAGCATCATGCAAAAAAATGAACTGACAAGAACGAAAAAAAGAGATGGTCGTACATTGTTCATAAGCATTCCTTTGTCATTTCACCACAGCAAATTTTCCAATTTTTTCTCCAATGCCGGGGGCATCGACGTGATACACATAGATTCCGTAACTAATGTCCATACCGTCCTTCGATACAAGATTCCACGCCTCTTGGCCATTATCACTATCGGCATCGTGATGCAATGTTTGTACAAGATTTCCGCTCACCGTATAAATACGAATGGTACATTTCGCCGGCAAATTGATGAAATAAATTCTTCGCTCTCCTCGTCCTGACCTGAACAGATTCTGTGGTTCCCACGAAGCGGCACCGACGTACGGATTCGGCACGACAGCAATCCGATCCAGATCACTCTTGGCTTTTGTCGGATCTATCAGTGAACCTTTCATTTTGAACTGAAAAGTTTCACCGGTGCGGAATGGTTTCGACGTTACAATACTATATACATCGCCAGGTTGAGGCAGGCGTAGCGGACCGGCAAGTGTGTCGATAAAAAATTCAATCTTCCATGCCGCGCGATAATTGCCAAGTTGTGCAGGCTTACCTAAACTGTCGCCAACAACAATAATTGCCCTATTCCCCGGCGCCAATGATGAATCATTTCTATTATCCTGCAGAAGAAATTGTGCTTTCTTATTTTCCGACGTGTTCCAAATGGTAAATTTAGTTGGTATCTGTGGATCAAAAAAACCTGTTTGAGTAGAAGTATCAACAACTTGATTGAAGAAACGAAGTTCGAAATCGGCAGGATATTTCACCGAAACGCCTGAGTATGCCGGATCGCTTTCGAGTGAGGTCACTTTGACAATTACATTTGAATTGCCAACTTTCCATCCTGACTTTGATGCAATAACATCAATAGCGGCATCGTTGCGAATGTAACCAATAAAGCCGTCAACGATTGCTGTTTCTTCAGGATAACCCAACACTTGTTTATTCTGCTCAAGAATTCTTCCATTCGTTTCATCCGTTAATGTGAACAACGGCCTCGGACTATTCTGAAATGGAGTAGGATTGGTGAACGTCACCCGATAGACATGTCCCGTTTTGATAGAATCCGGATTCAGTACTTCAATTGAAAAGCTCCCCGTTCCTCCTCCCGAATGAAGAATGCCGCCATCAACACCGGGAGGAACATAACCAGCCGAAGGGGCGCGCGGAGTAACCACGGCTGTATTGATATCAGGTTTTGCATTTCCACCAAGATCGGTGCGAATGATGCTCGTGCATTCCGACGGAGCAATGCCGTCATCCCTTCCATCTGCTGTTCTGGTATAAAAACCACGATCGTAGGAAACAACTGCATAGTAATACGTTTGTCCGTTTTGAACATCGGTATCAACATACGTGTGTCGCAGTCCGGTTTCACTGCCAAGGTCAAACTTCACTCCATTGATATCAATTGGATGAAGGCCTTGAACGCTGTCGATGAGATCAAATTGAGCTATCGGTTTCCGAAATGTGCTTTTCCCATATGCGTCGGTAATGATTAGATTTTCCAGAAAACTTGGTTCTGTACTTCGGTAAATTCTATATCCTTCAAAATCAAATTGTTGAAGGAAAGGATCATACGATTGCTCAGCGCGCGAATCCCAATACAATGTTACTTTCCGATCTCCGGGAACTGCTACGACTTGAGGTTTTTCTGGCGGTTTAGCAAAACGGTAATTGGCGTTGTAAATTTGCTGAACTGTCCGCTTACGCCTAATCAAATCGTTTCTATCATCGCCGAACAACAGCGCCATAGAAAATCGTTCTGTCTGCAATTTCCGCAACGGAAAAAGGTTCCCCGGAAATCCTCTCTGCGGCATCGGACGGGCACCGGCAGAAAAATACATTCCGAGGTTGACATCGTTCAATTGCTGTATTGCGGAAGTATCAACTGGTGTTGTTAATACCTGCCAGTTCTGCTCATCATCGTGTAACTCATAGAAGTGCACCGGAAAAATCGTAAAGCCGGTCAATCCTATTTGATCAGATTCATCTTTATCTAAAATTCCGAAGTTCGGTTCTCCTTGCTCCGGCTTTCCATCTCCCTGACTTCCGTCAGCATCCGGTCCAGTATAATTTGCATCAAATGGAGCCAAGCCATCAGAACCAACATCGTCATACAACGGTTCACCTTCATCCCATCTGCCGTTTTCATTTAAATCAGCATAGCCGCGCCAATTTGCATTCTCATCTCCGGTCCACCAATATCCTTGCTGAACGGCAGGAATATCTTCTACTCTCGTCAAATTGTAAAAGTGTAAGAACTTTGACATGTCGTACCGACTATTCAGTTCGGCAATAATATTAGCTTTCCCTGTTATTTTAATTCCAGCATCGTTGTCTCTGCTTTCGTCGGTAATACCGTCGTCGTCGTCGTCATTTCCCTGAGGCAAACCGAGTGAATCTTTTGTAATACCGGGACTTTCAAGAAAGGCGTATCCTGAAACACCTACTGGATACCAGTTACCAGGTGATCCGACACCGTCCCCATCGAATGCGTACGCGATATCAAGTTCTTTGTCGAATAGTCCCCTGTCATCGCTCGAGTCTTCTGTTCCTCCAATTCCCCAGTCAACGTATTGCGCAAAGACAACTTTTGAATAATCCTGCTTCGCAATGTTAGTGATTTCGTAGTACCAGAAAATCACATCTGCTGCCAACACTTGAGACCATTGAAAACCCCGCACAGCTACTTGCAACCCAAGACCACCACGCGTTGTATCTGCAGGATCAGGATAGTATTGATATTGCTTATCAGGCGCGTCATCCATTCTGAAATAAGTTTCGAGGTCAGCATTCTGAATTCCGCGGCCGAAAAATCCGTTCCACAAACCGCTCCATTCTGAAGAACGATCTGGCCAAAACGGCGGCCACGTCAATGGTTTGTTGCTCATCGCCGGTTCATCTTGTGTAGCATTTGCATACCCCGGCAGTGGAGCCCATCCCCATGGTCTTCCGGACACGGGATCTTTACGAATGAACTCACGATAATTTGTTTCAAGCGGATGAATGATGTTGTTGTTGATATCTTTTGTTTCTGCCTGCACAATCACCGCAATGCCGTCAACGTATTGGTGTCCTGTCCCTTTCGGCCATTCGCCGGAAGGTTTATCGGGCCAATGAGCAATTTCACCGTGATTCAAGAAAATCGTCCGAACAAGGTTACCATCCATAATTCCCTTCTTTGTGTAAATAATGTTTCCTTTGTTCGGATCAATGAAATGATTTTGCGCAGTCACCAGCGTAACATGACCAAGTAGTGCAAAGAAGATGAGAACAAGAGATGTAAAATTTTTCTGACTCATACACACGTTGAATTTAGAATGAAAATTCAAGACCGACAACAACTTGTCGCGGCGCCGAATAGAAATCAGGTCGGGTATAATACTCTTCAATTGAATTAATGCCGCGCGGTCTTCCGGCTAAACCGGCCTGAAGACTGTAATTGGCTCTTCCTGTATCGGTAAACACGTTCAATTCGTTTTCGGTGTCAAACAGATTATAGATTTTTGCAAAAATACTCATGGTGTAGTCGGCCAAGGAAATGAATTTTGTTGCATAAAGATCTACCGTATACGTGATCGGTCTGTTTTCGCTGTTAAGCAAACCAGTGCGCTGATTTTGATAAGCGGGAGTATACGGAAGTCCTGTCCCAAGTCTTCCGATGGTGGTAATGGTATAATTCTTCGCTTCACCAAGCGTAAGTGAGACATTGAGCGAATGACGACGATCCCAATCCAACGGCGCTAGTTGTTTTTGACTTTCCACAGGCGGATCGGATTGATTATCAATAAACACAGAATTAGGATCAGAGGCATTCCCTTTAGCAATTTGAAATGTGTAATCCAACGTCGCACCAAATCCCTCGGTCAGTCGCTTTTCAATCGAAAAAATAAATCCACGGGTGTTGCCGTAATCCTGGTTAATGTACTGAGCATACTTGTTTCTGTTTTCGAGTTCGTAAATTTTCGTTCCGATTAAATTACGAACATCTTTGTAAAAGACGGTAACGTCAATGCCCACCTCTTCGGCTATTTGTTGCTGCAGCCCAAGCTCGTACGCAACGGTTCGCTCAGACCGTAAGTCGGGA
>JBFMDF010000197.1:0-4594 GCA_040753935.1 Bacteroidota bacterium
GCAAGACCGGTTGGATGGTTGAGATAGGTAAATGAGTTGCCTGCTCCTGCCTGTAATTCGCCCAACGGAGTAATGAAGATATCTTTTTTCGCTGAAGTTGCATTAGCATTATACCGAAAACGGAGAATTCTGGCATCCGGATCAACAACACTTGAATTATCCGGCCCGTCACGTGCGACGAGATATTCATCATTTAAGATAATTCCGATTCCCACAAAGCGGCGTTTTGGCCGGGCTGGCTCTTTCCAAATAGTATCAATCTGTGCAGTGTTCAGGTTATGTCCTGCAGGCACCAGTTTGATGCGGAGTAACACACCAATGGTATCATTTGTTGACGGCTCTACAGTTTCCGCTCCGACAAGTAAATCAAGACGATTGTCTTGTGCGAGGGAAATCGGATGAAGGATGAAGCGACTGGTACTCAACACCTGGCCGGCCTGATTGAGCATGACGATACGGTTGTTGTACGTATCGGCAACATACAGTAACTGATCAAGTCCGTAGATAATTGTCCGCGGCTTATTGAAAATACCTGACCACTCTTCTTTTTCAACATACGACGTATCACCGATCGAAGCTTTCAATTCTTCCCGGTATCGGTCGGCTCTCTCGTAAATTTCGTTTATGTTGTACTTTTCCTGACAACCAACAACCAGCAATACAACAATAAGTATGGAAATCAGCAATCGCATATCAGTAGGTTACCATCATTGAAATTCTGTGTACGGTGCCAAGTTCATTAAAGTTGGAAAACGCGTAATCAACATTGGCCGTTGTAATACCGAGAGGAATTCGCACTCCGGCACCAAACGATACATCCTCAGCAGTTGAAATTGATTTTCCAAAAAACGATTCTCCAATTGTCCGTTTCACTCCTGCCCGCAGGAAGAACATTGTGTCAAATTCATACTCACCGCCAAGTCGGATATTTTCTGCATTATCGTTCGGGTGATTTAACTGTACTGACGCCGTAATCCGATGTTGTTCGTCCTGATAAGGTTCAAACGCGTACCCAAGTTTAAACATCGTCGGAGGTGAAAAATCTTGAAACGTGGTGTACGATGAGCCGTTGCCGGCTACAGCAATTCCCGAAGGTTTTACATTATTGCCAAAATTGGAAACCACTACTGAAAAACGAGATGTTCCTAATCCCATGTAGTAAAATGTTCCCAAATCAATCAACACGGCATCGGCATGTAAGTCGGCGATGGTTTCGCGAACGTACCGAACTGTTGCGCCAAAACTAAATTGATCGGTCATTTTTCTCGCATACGTTACACCGACTCCAATATCTCCGTAGGTAAAGTAATTTCCTGTTCCTGTCGGTTGAAATTCAGTTGTTACTTTCATCGGATCAGTGGTCAGTGAAATAAACGATACGCCGACAACATTGTTTTCATCGAAATGATAACTTACAGCGGCAAAATCATGTTTCAGATCCACCAGCCATTCGGTGTGAGAAAACAACGCCTGATTGGTCGGTGAATTGGTCAATCCGGCCGGATTCCAATAAATCGCTCCGACGTCATTTACCACAGCTACATACGCGTCGCCCATTGCACTCCCTCGTGCATCGGCACCAATTTTGAGAAATTGAAATGAAGAAATACCCGACCGTTGTCCGCCGAGGTTAGGTACCAACTGCGACAACGAAACCTGAGTAACGACTGCAGTACACCAAAACGCCACAACAAGCAATCGTATGAGTTTGGGTGAACTATCTTCTAGCATCAGACAATATGACGTAATAATTCTTACCATTAAAATCTTATGGAAACACCTAATCGCGCATTTCTCGGAGTAAGATACCGCGCCGGATTATACGGAAACGGAGATATTCGTCCCTGTAAATCAGGATACAGCGGATCGTTATACGATGACGGTGTTGGATCTCCGTATTCGTACGCTCTTCCTGTTACCGGATTGACAATTTGTGAATTTTTATTGTCGAACAAGTTTTGAATTTCTAGGCTTATCGTCAACCTGCCGAAACCGAGATTGAAATATTTTTCAATGTTCAGATTAACGTAAAACCAATACTCACCCACTTTCTGGTACGGATTGTTTGCGTCAGAAATGTAGAGTGGTCGGCCGTCGATATCGACTTTGTCAAAAATTTGGGCTGTGTATCGTTTACCAGATTGGAAAAAGGTTCTCGTAAAAATGTTAAAATCGGTCAACACGTCATCACCAAAATCAAATAGCGGCTCATCCTTCGTCACATTCAAAATTGTCGTCAATGAAATTTGTACCGGACGATCCCACGACACGTAACTTTCTTTAATGGCGGCTTCCGTCCCGCTGGTGTTCAAATTATACAATGCATCAGTAGCAGATGAACTCTTTCCTGTCGCAATAGAGTAAGAACCGGAAAGTGTGGCGCGAAGAAACTTGCCGAAACGTTTGCTGTACTCTGCCTCTACTCCCCGCGTGCGTGCATTGTCGGAGTTTACATAGGTTGTGTACGATCCGCTGGAAAAACGAGGATTCGTCGTGCGGACGGAACGTGCGGTGATATAATCAAAAATATCTTTGTAGTATGCTGTTACCGTAAGAACATCATTCTCGGTAATTTGATTACGTATTCCGAGCTCGTAGGCAACTGTAGTTTCAGGATTCAGATTCGGATTGCCGATCGTTTGCGAGGATGATCGGGCACTGCTTTCTGTCAACTTCGAGTATACAAATGTTGGCCTGGGCAATTTTGAAAAATGGCCGTACGAAAAAAAGAGCGTTTGATTATCTGATACAGGATGTGAGATACCTAACCGGGGACTTAGTCTCCCTTTCCATCGCCGCCCAAACAATGAATAGGTTTGATTTTTATACTGTTGGCGCACATCCTCCGACGGAAGCGGAACATTGGGGTTATTGATGGCATCGTCGACAAACTTTCCAGGAAACCAATAATCGAACCGTAATCCGAAATTCAGCACCATACCACTGATAATGATATTATTCTGCGCATAGAAAGCACCGGAAGCAGAATGGACTTCGTAGATATCATTATTCAACCCGAGCGGTTTAATCCACGGATTGGAAATGTCAACCATCTGAAAATACTGGAAGTGAGATTCAATACCTGCTTTAAACTTATTTTTTTCAGTAACGTTGTTGGTAAAATCCAGTTTTACGGAATAGTCATCAATAAAATGATCACGCCAGATAAAGGGTCCGCCAACATCATAAAACCCGTCGCCGGGAATGACACCAATACTTACGCTGTCTTTCTGGTAATACTGAATCGGATAGGTAACGATATCCCGCGGCTCGTTGTATTGTGTATAATCTTTCCCGTTGGCATCACCCCGGACGTGTGCGGTGTAACGCGACAACTTTAACTCATAAAATGATTTCGTATCAATTGTTTGAGTCCATGCAAGCGTGTGCTGAATGTTGATTTGTGTGAATGTATTAGCACTGTCAAGGATATTGCGAAAGTTGTATTGGTACCCTGGTGTTGGTTCTTCGCGTTCAAGAGTGGTTTTTACCGTTGCGGTATTTTGATCAATAGTAACCGACTGATTGTAAGAATACGCAAGTTTCTCGGTCGCAGAAGGCTTCCACGTGATTTTTGATGCCCACGAATAACTGTTCGCAAGCCGAAACGCAAAATCTTTTCCACCAAAAATTGAAGAATATAATTGCGTCGGTGTATAGGTTTTGTACTTTCCTGTCGGCTTGCCGAACTGATCGAGTATTTCTGTCCACCGCGTATACCCGTCTGTAACATTCATATTTCCGCTCATGAAGAAACTGACCGAGCCAGGCAGAACGTTGTTCAACAACGGCAACGGTCCGCTGATATTTCCATCAATGATATCCGTATTGAAGAAATGTCTGGATCGTGTTCCAGCAATACGATCGGTTTTATATCCAAAACCGCCGCTGAACTTATCGGAACCTTCTTTCAGTGTAATATTTACTACACCGGAGGTTGCCTGACCGAATTCTGCATTGTACCCTCCGGTAATTACCTCAACTTCCTTAATCGCATCGGGACTGACTTGCAAACCAAAACCGCTACCTCCGAGCACATCCTGAACTGGCACACCATCGACCAGATAGGCATTTTCGTACCCCCGGCTTCCTCGAATATGGATTTCGTTATCCGACTGCACAATACCTGTCTGCAAGCCGACGATGTCTTGTACATTCTGTACAGCAGCAACAGCAATATCTTCGCTTCTTACAGAACGTTTGCTGGACGTTTCTTCAACATCAAACAGTCTTCGCTCACCAATAATCACCACCTCTTGTCCAAGAGCCAAAATTGATTCTTCCATTTTCACATTCAACTCTGTGGTTTTGCCGGCTTCAACCTTTATTCCGGAATATTGTACAGTTTTATATCCCAACAGTGTCACATCAATATTGTACACACCCGGATTGACTTTAGGAATAACAAAATTCCCTTCAAAGTCTGCCGATGCGCCGTAGTACGTTCCCTTCACCAGCACGTTGGCGCTTGGTAAGCCCTCTTTTGTTTTTGCATCAATAATTTTTCCTTTGATCACGCCGGTGTTTTGAGCATCTACACTGCCGGCAACCAAGAAAAGAATACCAAGGTATGTCAACACATGCTTCATCGTTA
>JBFMDF010000198.1:0-4582 GCA_040753935.1 Bacteroidota bacterium
TGTCGTCCATGCAGGCAAAAATGTTGTTTTCACTTGTGCAACCGAAAAGCCGTTACGCTCCAACGTTGTCCTGATGTTCTCTTCAATCATGTGCATTGCCGGACAACCGGAATACGTTGGTGTGATTGTTACTGTTACTGCATCACCGTCAATTTCAATCTTGCGCACGATTCCCATCTCCATCACCGACAGGACGGGAATTTCCGGATCCATCACAGTGGAGAGTATTTCTTTAACTGATTCAATCGTATGGTTTTTCATCTCTACCATTGCATAGTCGGAAATGAGCGGGCAACAATCTGCATTTCAGCAAGCAGATGTCCCAAATGCTCTGTGTGTTTGCCTTGCCTTCCTCCGTGGTGTTGGTATATTTCAGTTGAAGGAAGGACAAGTGTTGCACGAGTAAACACGTCGGTAATTGTTTGTGTCCACTGATCCTTAAAAGATGATGAGACAGCGGCAACTCCCTCTCTCGCCAATTCCTGTTCAAGATCATCACTGGTAAACAGTTCACCGGTGAAACGCCACAATGTATTCAACGCTGTTTGCGTCCGGTGGTGACTTTCCTCCGTGCCGTCGCCGAGCCGGTATATCCAATGACTGCTGTGCCGGAAATGGTAGCGGATTTCCTTTACCGCTTTTTGTGCAATGCCGGCGAGTGGTTCAACCGTACTGCGTTGAAGAGCGTCGAACAACAACACGCCGTACGCATCATACAACACCTGACGCACCATGGTGTGTGCAAAATCTCTGTTCGGCTGTTCAACCAGAAGAAGATTCTTGTAGTCAATCGCTTCACGAAAGTAGACAATGTCGTCTGCCGTTCGCCCTTTGTTTTCCAGTTCAGCAGCTACAGTATAGAGATTAAATGCCTGACCAATGCAATCAAGACCGATATTGGCGAGCGCAATATCTTCTTCCAACAATGGTGCATGTCCGCACCATTCAGATAAGCGATGACCGAGAATCAACCTGTCATCGGCGAGGCGAATGAGATATTCAACAAGGGCGGCGGTATTCACGACTTTTTCCAGAGTTCGTCGTCAAGGGTATATTTGTAGAAATGAGGATGGCGATATACTTTGTCTGTTGTCGGTTCAAAAAACGACGGCACATCTTCCGGCGTCGTTGCATGAATGCTTTCTGACTTCACCACCCACAGATTTCGAATTTTTCCTCTTCGCGCAAACACATCACGCGCATTTTGAATCGCCATTTCTGCATCCATGGCACGAACACTGCCGGCGTGCGTGTGCGGAGCGTTGTCTTCTTCCTGAATGAAGACTTCCCAGAGTTCACCTTGGTCATTTTGCAATTCGTTATTCATTATAATCCAACTAAAATTGTAATTTCACTGCCGTCCAAAAAAATTCGTTTGAGTGGAAAAGTCATTAAAAAAATAAATTTGGACAAGTTTTTTTGCCAGGATGAGAAGTAATCCCGACCCGCTAAAAAAAGTGCGATGGGCGCGAAATTTCGGAGGAGAGAGCGAATGGGAAGCGATGAATGACGGGACTTTTGATTTCTGTCCCGACATGTCGGGACAGAAATCAACGGGCAAGAGCGAACGGGATTCATCGCGTGCGTTAAATTTCGCAAGGAGTTCTTTTGCTTCTTTTCTTGCTCCGTCAAGAAAAGAAGACCATACATTTTGAAATTTATTTTGAACAAGTCTGTTGTAATTTCGAACCTTAAATTCTAAACTATATGTTTAGAATTTCGATTTTAGAATTTCAATACTATTATGCCGCCGATTTATTTTTCAACCGTTGTTTCTCTTCGTATGCTCTCGCCGCATCTCTCACCCATTTGCCATTTTCATGTGCCGAGCGACGCGCTTCCATCCGTTCATGGTTGCAGGGTCCATTGCCGTTAATGACACGGTAAAATTCTTCCCAATCAATTTCTCCGGCTTCCCAATGTTTTGTTTGCTCGTTGTATGTTAGTTGAGGATCGGGAATTGTTAATCCCCACGCGTGTGCTTGTTCCACTGTTTGATCAATAAATCGCTGACGCAGTTCATCATTGCTCTTCAATTTTATCTTCCACTTCATCATTTCGGGACTGTTGGGAGAATTGGAATCGTGCGGACCGAACATCATCAGCGTGGGCCACCAAAAGCGATTCAGTGATTCCTGCACCATCGCTTTTCCTTTTTCTCCAGAAGCGATGAGGGTCGCAAGTATTTCCATCCCTTGTTTCTTGTGGAAGTTTTCTTCTTTACAAATTCTCAGGAGTGCGCGTGAATAAGGACCGTACGAACATTTTGCCATCGTTGTTTGATTGATGATTGCGGCTCCATCAACCAGCCAGCCGATCATTCCCATATCAGCCCATGTTAATGTTGGATAGTTAAAAATGGAAGAGTATTTTGCTTTGCCCTGCAGTAGTTGATCATACATCTCTTCGCGGGAAATGCCGAGCGTTTCCGCCGCACTGTAAAGATAGTGTCCATGCCCTGCTTCATCCTGTACTTTGGCAAGAAGAGCGAGTTTGCGGCGCAGCGTTGGCGCGCGGGTGATCCAGTTCCCTTCGGGCAACATGCCGATAATTTCGGAATGTGCATGCTGTGAAATGAGACGCATCAATTGCTTGCGGTACTTTTCCGGCATCCAATCTTTGGGTTCAATTGTTTCGCCGTTCGCAATGCGTCTGTTGAATTGTTCTTCGAGATCCGCCTGAGAGAGGGCGGACAGATCCGCGATGTTTTCGCTCATACATCTCCTTTAATGAAACCTTGAGAAGGTTTCAAACCTTGCAAGGTTTTAAATTCAGAATTGTTTATCCTGAATTGCTATGGAGAATATACAAAAGGCAGGTTGGGATTTCAAGAAATGTTTCATACCGTAGGAACGCACGCCCGTCCGTTCCATACCATTATTGCACCGATGGGCATCGGTGCCTACATTCTGGAAAAATGAATGGCTGTTTATTCATCATTTACGTAGGAACGCACGCCCGTGCGTTCCAATATAGGTTTTATGGCACCGACAGGTATCATTACATTTTGCACCGACGGGTGTCGGTGCCTACAGGCACGGATGGGCATCCGTGCCTACATTCTGTCGGAATGAACACCTATCCATTCCACATATCCGTCCGTTTCATACATCGCAATATTTTCACATCAATAAATTTTCAGGATTATTCCGTTCTTCCTCCCATTTCATCGGGTTGTTCACAATATAATTCCGAATGGCATTCAATTCTTTTTCATTTCGAATTATCCTGTCGTAAAATCGCGATTGCCATACAATATATTCGCTGTCGTTCCTCAACTTTCGGATTTTGGTTGTTACCGCTGTCTTGAAATTCCGAACAACGTTTGATAACGAACGTTTCTGCACCGCAAATGTCTTTGCCGGCAATTCTTTTGGTTCATCGGGATTGTTAATCGCAATAATGCCATGGATATGATTCGGCATTATGACGAATGCATCAATACCGGCATATTCTGCGACAACTGGTATCATGTTCCACGAATCTTCAACGTATTTCCCTTCGTCAGATAAATTGATTTTCCCGTTCAATATTCTTCCGAATATTTCTTGACGTTTGTATGTACAAATGGTGACGAAGTACAAATTCGTACTCGCATAATTGTAATATGGCAGACGATATTGCTTGTGATATTTGTATTTCATTGTAAACCCGTAAGAACGGACAGCCGTGCGTTCCATATCATAATTGCACCGACGGGCGTCGGTGCCTACATTCTGTCGAAATGAATGGCTGTTCTTTCATCATTCACGTAGGAACGCACGCCCGTGCGTTCCATATCATAATTGCACCGACGGGTGTCGGTGCCTACATTCTGTCAAAATGGGTGTCTGTTCATTCATCATTCACGTAGGAACGGACAGCCGTGCGTTCCATTTCATAATTGCACCGACGGGCGTCGGTGCCTACATTCTGTCAAAATGGATGGCTGTTCATTCATCATTTGCGTAGGAACGGACGCCCGTGCGTTCCATATCATAATTGCACCGACGGGTGTCGGTGCCTACATTCTGCCGAAATGGATGGACGTTCATTCATCATTTGCGTAGGAACGGACACCCGTCCGTTCCCATGTGGGTTTTATGGCACGGATGGTCGTCGGTACATTTTGCGCAGATTTAATGGAACCTTGCGAAGGTTTCAAACCTTCGCAAGCTTCGCAAGGTTTTAAATTCAAAAACCTACAGGCACCGATGGGCATCGGTGCCTACTTGAAATAATCAAGAAGCTTCGGATTCCTCTCAAGTGTGTAGATGATTACGTTGACTTTTCTTTCCTTTTCTGACTCGTATTTTCTCTCTCCGCTGTTGTAGCGGAAAATTGGATTGCCATATATCAAATCAGAGATATTTGCACTGTGATTTCCTGTTGTATATATTGAATGTTCAAACTCGTGTGCAACAACATAAGAGACATATTGTGCTGAAAGTACAGGTTGTGTCGGCGGGCCTCTGAGATTTATTGTCCACTGCCTAAGATATGGGCCTTGTGTATCTTGGTCGTATATCAGGTCCTGTCCTTGTCCAACTCCTGAATAATTGTATTTCAATATGAGATTTGCGCTTGCTGAGTCTCCGACTTC
>JBFMDF010000199.1:0-4554 GCA_040753935.1 Bacteroidota bacterium
ATGTTTCAATAGTTACTTCAACAGATACTCTTCCCAAAACAGTGTCATTGCATTAGTAAAGTAATCGCGGTTTGTTTTTTTCTGAAATCCGTGGCCTTCATCTAACGCCATCATGTACCACACCGGATTTCCATTCGCACGCACAGTAGCAACAATTTGCTCTGCCTCGGTAAATGGCACGCGCGGATCATTCTTCCCCTGTGCTACAAAAAGCGGCTTGGTAATTTTATGCGCATTGGTGGTAGGAGAAATAGAATGCAAGAATGTTCGCATTGTTGTATCACGCTCATCGCCGTATTCAACCCGTCGTAAATCTCGGCGGTATTCTTGCGTGCTTTCTAAAAACGTCACAAAGTTACTGATGCCAACAACATCAACCCCGCATTTTAATCGATCATTGAAATTAAACATTGACGACAGCACCATATATCCTCCGTACGAACCGCCGTACACGGCGACACGATTCTTATCCAGTTCTGGCTGTGTAGCAATCCAATCTAACAACGCGCCGATATCTTTGACCGAATGCTCGCGGAGAAAACCGTTGTCTAATGAAACGTATGTTTTCCCATATCCTGTTGAACCGCGTACGTTCGGTAAAAGAACAGCAACACCAAGTTCATTCAACCAATATTGATACACAGCGTTGAACACCGGACGCGATTGCCCTTCAGGTCCGCCGTGAATAACAATGATAACGGCGGCCGGGGTATCAGTTTTCTTCGACGGATAGTAAAATGCCGGTATCATTCTACCGTCAAACGTTTTATACTCAATCAATTTCGGCACGATAAAATTGTTTGTATTCAATCCTCCAACTTCACTGAACGTCCAGCGAGTCAGTTTTTTCGTCTTCAAATCCAGTACATATACATCGCCCGGTGTCTGGGAAGTGTTGACTGTAAGAGCCAACATCGTTCCTGACGGATTGAACCCCATGCCTCCGATAGACCCCGGTGGTGGTTGTTCAACAGCAATTTCGTTGCGTGTTTTAGTCTCAAGTAAATGAAGTTTATCAATTCCCCCTTCATTGGTGATATAGGCAAGATATTTTCCATCTTTGGATTGCGTGAAACCATCAACATCCCAGTTGATTGCACCAGAAATCACCGATTTCTGTTTTGTCCTCAAATCCATATGAATCAACTGTTGAAATTCACCGTTCTCATCTGACGTATAGTAAATTGCCGAAGTGTTGTTTCTATCGAATGCCGCACCGTTGTATGCAATTTTTACTCCGGGATTCAACTGCTCTTTGGTTCCAGTCGCCACGTCAACAAGATAGAGGTATGATTCTGTTACTGAGATGTACTGAGTGACAAGAATCTTCTTTTCATCTTTCGACCAATCATTTACCGACCACGAACCGTTGACTTCCATCAGCAGCGAAGCGTTCGTCGGATTGTCAACGGAAGCGATGTAGAGATCATTGTCGCGGCCGTTTCGTTTTGTACTGGTGAAGATGAAACGCGTACCACTTTCGCTCCAGGCATTTAAAAAGTTACGTGACTTCCCATCTGTCAACAAACGATACGAACCATCCTCCATATTAAAAGAGTAAATTTGGTAAAATTCATTTCCGCCAATATCTTTGCCGAAGAGAAACATCCGTTTATCTTTCCCCGGATAGAAAGAACCACCCGTAACGGGTTCGCGGAAGAATGTAATCTGCCGTCGCGCTCCGCCGGGAAATTCGACATAGTGCAATTGCGTTGTTTCACCAAAACGTGTGGTAATCAACATACCTTTGCCGTTGGGATCCCAAGCAGAAAACGAGGCGCTACGAACATTTTGATATTGATTCATCCTTTCAACTATGCGCTCTGGAAGAGAAGGAATATTTTCCGTTACAATGTTGCCTGCTTGCCGTCGTTCTTGCGCAAGGATGAATAATGGAATCAGGAAAAAGGATAATAGCAATCTCATAAAAACACCTTTACAATGATTGTAGAAACCTTTGAAAACGTAATCGCACGATTGCACTGTGCGAAAACTTGTTCATTCCACAACCCAAAGGTTGCGGATACAAAGTTTGCCTGTGAAAATCTCGATTATTTATTTCTTTGTGATTATACGGAGAGAGCGCTGTTCCTGCAAGAGGCAATGACAAAAAAAGAAAAAGGCGCGGTAAATTGCTTTACCACGCCTTTTTCTTTTCCCCATTCCTCATATCAATCAATCGTCGCCTTCTTCGTCATCACCGTCATCATCATCATGATCTTTGCCCCCGGATTTATTTTTGTCGTGCGGAACGATAACGTTGATTGACTTACTCACTGTGAGACTTCCTACTGCGGTAACCGTAAACGTATACGTTCTGCCGTCTTTATCTTTCCCTTTTCTTTCTGCCTTTAGTTGCAAAGAAACAGAATAGGTGGTTCCGCTCAGAGTTCCGGTGTATGAAATTTTCCCGTATTCGTCGGTCAATGTGTATGTTGCGGATGTGTAGTCTGACAGTGTTCCGCTGAAGGTAACGGTCTTCCACTTCTTGTTCGGCGGCCACAGTAAGGTATCTGATGCTGTAACCGTTACCGTCGGACCGTTATCGCTTGGGGAAAGAATTTTGGGCTCATAAGAAAAATTCACGCCCGCTTTATCGTTATTCGGTGCCGTTACCATATTGGTAGTGTTATCACTACATCCTGCAACCACTAACAATAACAGTACGCTCAACAGAAAAACTTGCTTCATGGAACTATTTCCTTCTCCTATTTTATGATAAGGTTGATATAATTAAACAACTGTTTAAGAAAGTGTCAAGAAATTTTCTCTACAATAGTGCCCAACTTGGGTTACATTTTGACGTAAAGCACTGTTAAAAACCATCCATAGGTATATCAAAACTATTGTAATATGGTGGCACAGGAAATATGCAAACTAATATCCGTCCTTCTTTCTCTACCTTTCCTTTTCTATATTAACCCTACTTTTCAACCCGTTAACGAACTGAGGAATATATGAAACGTCTACTTTCTTTTTGCACTCTTTTTTCGGTTTCACTGTTTTCCCAATCATTCAATCAATTTTTTTTCGACAAAACAATGAGGGTGGACTACCACCATACCGGATCGAAAGGAATGGAAATTTTCGCTCTGGATAAGGTATATGAAGAAGGAATCTGGTCCGGCAGCAAAACACAATTGCTCGATCGCTTGAACTTTGGCGAGTATATGCTTCGCGTGTACGATGCGGCAACCGCACAGATGATTTATTCGCGCGGCTTTTCCTCAATGTTCAACGAATGGCAATCAACCGATGAGGCGAATGCCGGAATTGTAAAAACATTCCATGAAACGGTGCGGATACCGTTTCCCAAAAACAAAATTCAATTGACAATTTCCCGCCGCGATAAGCACATGATGTTTCACGAACTGTTTTCGACCGTCATCGATCCGAATGTTCCGAGTGCCGTCAATACACAACCCCGTACACCGCAATTCAAATCGGTAAAGTTAATTGATAACGGAGCGCCGGAGAAGAAGGTTGATTTGTTGATTCTCGGTGACGGATATGCAAAAGCGGATATGCAGAAGTTCCGCGATGATGCAAAGCATTTTTCCGATGTGTTGTTCGGAACATCGCCGTTCAAAGAACGGAAGAAAGATTTCAACGTGTGGATTATTGACGTTGAATCGAAACAAAGCGGTGTTGACAAACCAAATTCTAATGTGTGGAAAGAGAATGCGCTCGGCACGATGTACGACACGTTCGGTTCTGCGCGGTATATTCTCACCGAAGAAAACAGAACCTTGCGCGATATTGCGGGACAAGTTCCGTACGATGCTCTGGCAATTTTAGTGAATGACAATCGTTACGGAGGCGGCGGCATTTACAATCTCTACACCACCTGTTACACGCAAGCCGACATACAAGGAATGGAGTGGCAGATGGATTACGTCTTCGTGCACGAACTTGGACACTCGTTTGCCGGATTAGGTGATGAATACTATACTTCGTCTGTCGCTTACACCGATTTTTATCAACCCGGCGTTGAACCGTGGGAACCAAATATTACCACACAGACAAACAGAGAACTCTTGAAATGGAAATCGTTCGTTGACCCAACCACACCTATTCCCACGCCGTGGCGAAAAGCGGAGTACGACTCCATTGAAGCGCTACGCGGAAAGTTAGATCGCCTTGCCCCGGATTACTATGAAAAACGTAAACCATTGTACGATGCAAGCATGAATATCTTGAAAACTGCTGAATACAAAAACAAGGTCGGCATATTTGAAGGAGCGGGCTACGTTTCCAAAGGAGTGTTCCGCCCTGCTGTTGACTGCCGTATGTTTTCACTCAGTCTCGTTGATTTCGATCCTGTCTGTACAGCGGCAATAGAAAAAGTAATTGATACGTACGTGAAGTAAGACTTTTACAAAAAGATCGCCGCACGACGATATCTCCGAAATCTTTAAGATTTCGGAGATATCGTAAAAATAAACAGTGTTTATTCTCCTCTATATTTCTTATCTTTGTAGTGCAATGAATTACCTCAAGGCACACATCGGCATCCATCGCTAACTGCGCAGTTCTCTCTGCTCCCTTTTTTCT
>JBFMDF010000200.1:0-4548 GCA_040753935.1 Bacteroidota bacterium
ACAAAAAAATTAGTTTTGGCAAAATAATATTGAGAAAGGCCACAATGAGGACAATCATAGCAGTTTTTTATTGTGCGGTGTTCGTTACTGCGCAAACATACAAAAATCCAAACGCGGCAGTAGAAGAACGCGTCAACGATCTTCTGAGACGAATGACGCTGGAAGAAAAACTTGATATGCTCAGCGGTACTGGTTTTGAAACAAAACCAAATCAGCGGCTCGGCATTCCGGAATTGAAAATGAGTGACGGGCCTGTCGGTGTTCGGTGGAAACAGTCGGTGGCCTTTCCCGCTTCCATTATGCTTGCCGCTACGTTCGATACGTCACTGGCGTATCGCTACGGTTGGGCGTTGGCGCGGGAGACGAAAGCGAAGGATCGCAATACTATTCTTGGTCCTTGCGTCAACATCAATCGTGTGCCGCACGGCGGCAGGAATTTTGAAAGTTTCGGCGAAGATCCGTTTCTCACTTCGCGTATAGCGGTTTCGTATGTGAAAGGAGTGCAGAGCGAGGGAGTTGTAGCAACGACAAAACATTTTGCCGCCAACAATCAGGAAACTGACCGCACAACAATCAACGTAAAGGTTGATAAACGTGCATTGTATGAAATATACTTTCCTGCATTCAAAGCGGCTGTGCAGGAGGCAAAAACTCAGGCCATGATGTGTGCCTACAATAAACTGAACGGTTCTTATTGCAGTGAAAACGAAATGCTTCTCAATGCAGTATTGAAAAAAGAATGGAAATTCGACGGTCTTGTCATGTCCGATTGGGGTGCGGTGCATAGTGTGGAAGGACCAATTTTGCACGGACTTGACCTTGAAATGCCGGGGGGTGATTATCTGACGAAAGAAAATCTGATTCCGCTTATTCAAACAGGAAAAATCAACGAGTCCATTATTGATGAGAAGATAAAGCGAATGCTTCGTGTGATGTTCCGTATGGGATATTTCGACAAGCAATTGGATAAACCGCAGACCAATGCGCCGGAACACCGAACCGTTGCACTTGATGTTGCGCGCGCAGGGATGGTGTTGTTGAAAAATGAAAAAAATATTCTTCCACTTAATCCTGCTACGGTAACGTCAATTGCTGTGCTTGGTCCCAATGCAAAAGAGCTACGAACAGGAGGTGGAGGGAGTTCAATGGTTAGTCCTATTGTGTATGAATCTCCGCTTGAAGGCGTACGAAGAACATTTCCTACCGCAACTGTTTCCTTTGCAGTGGGTGCACGATTGCCGGGAGATGCTCCGCCGATTGAGCCGGAATTTCTCTTTCTTCCTAATGATACCACAGGAACAAACGGATTACAGGCAGAGTATTTCGACAATAAAGAATTGAAGGGAGAACCCAAACTGCGTCGCGTTGATACAAATATCAATTTCCGTTGGGGAGGCAATGCGCCGGCAGAAGGATTTGGTGAAGACAATTTTTCTGTTCGATGGACAGGAAAACTGAAGCCGGCACTTTCAGGAAATTATGAAATTACTGCCGTGAGCGATGATGGTATTCGCGTTTATCTCGATGGAGCACTCCTTATTAACCATTGGAGCGATCATGCGGCGGAAGCAAGGATGGCGAACGTATATCTTGACGCGGGGAAATTTTATGACATCAAAGTAGAATTTTATGAGAACGGCGGCGATGCTGTCGCGTTACTCGGCTGGACAAAACCGAATGAAAATGAATTTGCTCAAGCAATAGAAGTTGCAAAAAAAAGCGACATCGTTCTTCTCTTCCTTGGAAACTCACAGTATCAAGAATCTGAAGGGTTTGACCGCCAGTTCATAGAGTTGCCGGAGAATCAGATTCGATTGATCAATGAAATAGCCAAAGTAAATTCGAACACGATTGTTGTGCTGAACGCCGGTGCGCAGGTAACCCTCCTTCCGTGGATAGATAACGTTTCCGCTCTTGTTTGGGCATTCTTTCCAGGACAGGAAGGAACACACGCATTGATGGACGTGTTGACTGGCGTCGTTAATCCCAGCGGCAAGCTTCCATTCACTATTGCAAGACGGTGGGAAGATTATCCGGCGTACGGAAATTTTCCCGGCGTCAACGGAGAAGTTGAATACAACGAGGGAATCTTAGTCGGCTACCGATATTTTGATACAAAAAAAATTGAACCACATTATCCCTTTGGATATGGTATGTCGTACACAACATTTGCCTTGTCTGGTACGAAAGTCAAAAAAATAAATAACCGGTACGAAGTTTCAGTGAAGGTAAAAAACACCGGTACTGTTGCAGGGGCGGAAGTAGTGCAGGTATATGTGAAGGATAAACAAGCAACAGTGTTTCGACCAGACAAAGAACTAAAAGCATTTGCAAAAGTACATCTCAATGCCGGTGAAGAGAAAACAGTGACATTATTGCTGGATCACTCAGCCTTCGAATATTACGACGAAGGCAAGAACAGATGGACGAGGTCAAAGGGGATCTATGAGATACAAGTGGGTACCTCGTCGAAGAATATTTTGCTGAAAGAAGAAGTCATTTCAACTAAATAACAGAGGGTACACATCAACGAAGTCAATCCTAAGGATCCTTCGGATTTGTAGAGAAGTGGAGAGGTAACGCCGAACTCAAATTCAGCAAGTTCTCAACACCGACCGGAAGACTGGCGATACGCTTGCCTATGCGAAGCATGCTTTGCATCTACGATTTGATGAATGGCTTGTAGAGCATAACATCGGTAGATAAATATCAGAAAAAAGTTTCCTTGCCTCGCTAACAATATTTTGGTATATTGCAACAGTTTTTGAAAGCCATCCTTTATATTCAGGATGGTTTTTCATTCTATGGTGGCCATAGTTCAGTTGGTTAGAACGCCAGGTTGTGGCCCTGGAGGCCGTGGGTTCAAGTCCCACTGGTCACCCAAGAGAAATTGAACTATCCTGTGGCTATAACCGATGTTCATTTGCTCCCGTCGTCTAGGGGTTAGGACACGATCCCGACAAGTCGGGATTGTAACACAGGCGAGTGATTAAGCGAACGTGATAAAGTAAAGATACTATAGTTGTAATATTGCTCCCGTCGTCTAGGGGTTAAGACACGATCCCGACAAGTCGGGATTGTAACACGGGTGAGTGATTAAGCGAACGTGATAAAGAAAGGTACTTAGTTGTAATATTGCTCCCGTCGTCTAGGGGTTAGGACACGATCCCGACAAGTCGGGATTGTAACACAGGCGAGTGATTAAGCGAACGTGATAAAGTAAAGATACTATAGTTGTAATATTGCTCCCGTCGTCTAGGGGTTAGGACACGAGCTTTTCAAGCTTGTAACACGGGTTCGATTCCCGTCGGGAGTACAAAAAAAATCCTGCGTTTCAGCAGGATTTTTTTATTTCCGCTGTACGGTTTCTTTCCACCACAAGTGCACTCTTTTCCCACTCCACACAGTAAAGAAAAAGAACAACACACCCACGATAACATCAATAACATAATGGTATCGAAGGTAAACAGTAGATACAATTAACAATGAACCAATGACTAAAAGCCACCAACGATGCTTCGACTTACGATTGAAGGCAAGATACATTGCTGTTAACGTTAATTGAGTGTGACCGCTGGGAAACGCATCGCGGTGCACAACATCAAGCGGATTGAGCGCGCCAGCGCTGATTCCTCCACCGGAGTTGATGATTTCTCTGAGATATGGAGTGAAAAACAATCCCGGCAATTCTTGGTTGAAGGTAAAAAAATTATGTAGTGTAAACCGCGGACCAACCGCCGGAACAAGCATATAGCCGATGTAGGAAAGATAGAATCCGTACACAATCATCATTCCGCCAGAGTAAAAATCTTTTTTGTCAGTTCGGCGATAGAAATCATAGAACAAGGCAAGGAAAAAAAGATAGTACGATGAGTAGGCCAACTGTAAAATTTCTGTGAGAAGCGGATGGGCAAATCGGTACATCCACACTGTTGGGTCGGTGCCGAACAACCAGCGATCGACAGCGATTAACAGAGTGTCATAATCCTTTCCGTGTAATGAATGAGCGATAGAGGATGCTTGCGTGTAAATGTACAAAATGCCTGGAACTGGGTACCAATCTCTCGGAATGCGAATGATGGGAGAAACAGTTTCCTTGTGAAGATCAACATAGTGTGCAACGGTAAGAATAAAAGTGATAGCGAGACTGTTTTGTAAAACAAGAACATACCATTGGTTGATGGTTGTTGAAAAAATAATTTCAACAACGGAAATGAAAAAGAGAAAAACGATAGTGACAAAATCTGCCGAAGTAAGGAATGCGATTCTATTTTTCATGTTCAGAGTTAGAGCCAATGCATCAGTGACGTTGCAATGGAAAGAAAAATAGTAACCCCCACAACATCCTGAAATGCAGTTTCAAAGGGACCAGCGGTAATAGCAGGGTCAAAACCTAAACTCTTCGAAAGCATTGGAACGGAGGTACCAACTAAACCGGAGATGTTAATGGAAATAAACATTGAAAACCCTACAATTCCTCCGAACAGCCATTTCCCGTACCACATACCGGCGATGATGCCGATGACCAATCCGCATACGCTGCCGATA
>JBFMDF010000201.1:0-4544 GCA_040753935.1 Bacteroidota bacterium
GTTTCAATATGAATGCAATGCTCAGTAACGATTTTCGTTCTTCACTCGTTACAGATCCGGAACAACGAATTTCCTCCTTATTGGTGAAGGTGAGAAAGATTGGCGGTCTGGCAGATCTTTCTGTCGGCCGCCAATTTATTTATGCCGGTGCGGCGTATGGTCTTATTGATGGGACGCTTCTCAATTTCCGCTTATGGGACGACAAAATTTTCGTAACCGGCTTTGGCGGAACAAACGTCATTCACTCTCGCGATCTCAAATCGCAATGGATTGGCGACAACGGAATGTTCGGTGGACAAGTTGTTGTCGCTCCGAATGAGCAGGGGAGCGTTGGGATCAGTTATGTGAATAAGAGAAAAATCCGCAAGCCGTACAATGCGGTAAGGTTGGATTCTCTGTTCAATCCTCAAGTTATTGTTATCAACAGTTTACCGCTGGCGGAAGAATTAGCGTCACTTGATGTCGAATATGAATTTGGCGGATGGGTGTTTATGCAAGCAAAGACGGAGTTCGATGTTGATAAAGAAAATCTCTCAAAAATTCAGGCGTTTACACGTGTAAAAGCCACAGAATGTTTGGATGCAACGGTTGAATATATTTTCCGCGAGCCGCGTGTAGCATACAATTCTATTTTTTCAGTTTTCAATGTCAACAGTACGAAAGAACTAGAGGGAGGTATCGAGTATCGTCCGACAGCAAAAGCGTTTTTCTTTGCACGCGTTGCCAATGTGGAATACGTTGATGAGAACAGTCAACGGTTGACAATTGGAGGTACCTACGACTTGGTATCAGCTACATACACTCAAAATTTTGGTTACGCAGGTGAGTTGAACGGAATTTCCGTGTATGCCGGCTATCCGATGATGGAGCGTGTTTTAACACCAACAGTAGGGTTTGGCTATGCATCGTTTAAGCATGCAAAAGAAGACCCTTCACGCACGGTGGTGAATGTCAACATCGGCGCGGTGTTTCGTCCGGTGCAAACATTTTCTACCGATGTGCAACTGCAATGGATGCAAAATCCGCAAATGAGCAATGATGTGCGCCTGTTTGTGAAAGTCACTTATTGGTTCAACGAGCGGATGAATTGGTTTTAAGTTAATAACCGTGCGAAGGTTCTAAACCTTCGCACGGTTTCTAAGTTGAATGAAAAAAAATCTCTACATACTGGTTGCTGTTTTGTCCGTAATTGGTCTTGTGCTGTTCGGCCGCGGTCGTGCTGTTGCAAGCGAAGATTCTCAGTTGGACAAAAAGCAACTGATCAAGTTCTCACATGCTAAACATACCGAAGCAGGTGTAGAGTGTGCTCAATGCCATAAAGCAGAAGTCAGTACAGCCGCTTCCGACCGCATTCTGCCTACGCATACCGAATGTCAATCGTGCCACGAACAAGAGGTCAATGAGACGTGCAATTTCTGCCACACTTCGGATGATAATCAACAGGCATTGCCGAATCCGGTGCGCGAGGTTCTCTTTAATCATCAAAAGCATATTGTTGACGAAGGGATGAAGTGCGAAACGTGTCATCAGGGACTCGAGAAAACAGATTTTGCCGGTTCGGCAAATCTTCCCGCAATGTCAACATGCAACACTTGTCACAATAATGTGAAAGCAACAAATCAGTGTGAAGCATGCCATACGAATCTTGCGTCATTACGTCCGCCATCGCACAATGTTGCCAACTTTAAGCGAGAACATGCGCGAGTGATGAACCTTCGTTCGTTTGATGCAAATTGCAAGAGTTGTCATACGGAGGAATCCTGTGCTGAATGTCATGACGGAACCAATCTTACGCAACTTTCCCCCGGCGTGAAAACGGCGCTTCTTTCACCGCGACGATTCGGCGCTGATAAAGCACAGGCGCTTTCCGGCGAGGTGGTGCACAGCATTAATTACAAATTCACGCATGGTATTGATGCAAAAGGGAAAGCTAATGATTGTCAAACATGTCATCGTGAGCAGGAATTTTGTGTTGACTGCCACATGAGCGGTAGTGTTGCATTGGGCGGCACTGTTCCCACGAGTCACGAAAAACCGGGATTCATTTCTATCGGTGTTGGCAGTGGTGGCGGAGCGCATGCACAATTAGCGAAGAGAGATATTCAACGATGTATGACTTGTCATGATACAGAAGGAGGAGACCCGACATGTATCTCATGTCACTTTGATAACGATGGTGTAAAGAGAACGCAGCCGAAAACACATGCCGCCGGATTTATGAAAGATGTAAGAGGAGAATGGCACGAGGATGCCGCGGCCACATGCTATGTTTGCCATACCGATGCCAATGCTCGACCGAATGGAAAAGCAGGCCTCGGATTCTGCGGATATTGTCACGGTACGAAAGAATGAAGGTGCATATCAATCATATTGCCGTTGTTGTTGTGTTTGCACTTGGTGTCGCTGGTTGCAGTCAAGTAAGCGATGATGTCAAGGAAACAGGATTTCACGGCGCGGGTTTTGTGAATCCCTCGTCGGAAAATTTCCATGGTAAACTGATTCAAACAAGAAATTACGAAATCCAAGGATGCACAAACTGTCATGGTATTGATTACAACGGCGGGTCGGCAAACAAATCGTGCAACACGTGCCATAACAAACCGAATGGTCCGGAAAATTGCACTACCTGTCATGGCAGTGTAAATGCCGCGCCGCCGAAGGATTTAGCAGATAATACATCACCGACCGCTCGCGGAGTGGGTGCACATCAAAAACATATACTGGGTGGAACATTGGGGTCTGCAGTAGCGTGTAGTGAATGTCATGTTGTTCCGCAAAAAATCTATAGTGCAGGGCATATTGATAACAGCCTGCGGGCGGAAGTACGATTCGATTCGACTTCGTCAATCTACAGAACGAATGCAACGTACAATGCAGCAAATGTTTCGTGTACGAATACCTATTGTCATGGTAATTTTAACGGCGGTAATGCCGGTAGAACGGTAACGTGGACTGATACGGCGGCGACAGTGGTTGCTTGCGGAACGTGTCATGGCGATGCGACTAAAGCGACGGTGAAAGAAAAAGCATTTCCGCAATCGGGACACACAGCAGCAACTGTTACTTCCGATTGTTCTACGTGTCATCGTGCAGTGGTAGATGCAAGTTTGAATATTATCAATCCTTCAAAACACATCAACGGAAAGATTGATTAAGTCATTCAAGTTTGGCTTATCTGTTGGTAAGTCAAGTTAACTAAAAAAACGAAATACATAATCTTCATCAATATGAAAGGAGCGTTAAGACAGTGAAACACATCCTTACTGTTCTGATCGCGCTGATGTTTCTTTTCTTGGTGGCTTGCGAAGGTCCCGCAGGTCCACAAGGTCCGCAAGGACCACAAGGTCCGGCAGGCGTCAATGCTGGCTTTGTGTATTTTGAAGGCTTCAAAGATAGTTTACGATGCGGCAGTTGCCATACGCCGGATAACGATACTACCAAATTTTTGTTAGCTCGTCGGCTGGAATATGCATCAGCGGGACATCAAACAGGGACAGCATGGGCTCGCGGCATTAATAGTACAACCTGTGCAGCTTGCCACATTACCGAGGGCTATATCGAGATGGCAAAAGGGAACTATGCATCTCAAGCCACAAAGACGTATAACAATGGTACGCCTCCGGGGTGCTTTACCTGTCATTCACCACATGCTAAAGGTGATTTTTCGCTACGCAAGACAGATGCAATCAATGTGAAGTCCTTCGTAGCCGGCGTTGCAGACTTACAATTCAACGTTGGTAATTCGAATACATGCGTAACTTGCCATCGCACACGCGAGACCAGCCCGATGAGTCCAATACCGGATCCGACAAAAACTGCCGCAACGGATTCAATTGTTATAACTACTAATCGGTTCTATCCTCACTATGGTGTTCAGGGACAAATTCTTATGGGCAAAGGCGGATTTGAGTTTGCAGGTTATACCTATCCTTCTTCGTACCATAAAACATTGGCTGAAGGAAAGAACATTCAATGCACAGATTGCCACATGGCAAAACCGACCGTTATTGTTGAAGGAAAACCGGCGGCAGGTGGCCATACATTAAAGATTGGTTACTTAGCCTCTTCAACTGCAACCAGCAGAACAATGTATGTGGCAGGATGCCGCGCTTCAGGCTGCCATACCGATATTACTTCTAACACCATGACAGAAGAAAACTTCTTAAACTATCGCTCAGCACAAAAAGATGTTGAAAAGGGATTGGATAGTTTACGGACGCTTCTGGTGAACAAGGGATGGTTGAATCCAACCACGAACCTTGCAAATGCAAGCACATCAGCGCCATTGGTAATTAAACCGGCATATAAAGCTGGAGCATTGTTCAACTTCTTCTTCTTAGAACATGAAGGAAGTCATGGCATTCACAATACAAAGTATGCAAAGGCATTGCTTGATGCTTCTATTGCGGAGTTGAATAAACCATAAAGTTTCCTCCCTCCTCATACAAAAACGAAAGCACTACCTCCTCATACCAAATCCGTCCTGCTCCCTGTGGGACGGATTTTTTGTTTTTGAATGTTATGGAATATTTTTTATCATCTAT
>JBFMDF010000202.1:0-4543 GCA_040753935.1 Bacteroidota bacterium
CTTTCTTCTCTTCTTTTTTCTCCTGCTTTTTCTCAGCATAGTACGACAGCAACTCAGTCAGCGGATCGTACACACATTGATCTCCTTCAAACTTCCGCTCATCAAAGATCAACTGACGGCATAACTCCCGTCCTCGATCATCAATTTTGTAGAGCGGTTTAATTTTCTGTGCGTTGACAATGGCTTGTGTTAACCCTGCTTCAATGGCATAATGCAAAAAGACTGAATTCAGATCGTGCCGTGCCGCCGGCGAAAGACCGAACGAAATATTGCTGACGCCCAGAATAAAGCCGACATCAGGAAACTCTTTTTTGATTAACCGAATCGCTTCAATTGTTTCGATTCCTGCTTTGCGAAACTCTTCGTCACCGGAACCAAGTGTAAACGTCAGTGTATCAAAGATGAGATCGGACGGTTTCATGCCGTGTTTGCGTACAACCAAATCGTAAATTCGTTTTGCAATTTCAAATTTATCGTTTGCGGTTTTTGCCATGCCGCGTTCGTCAATTGTCAGCGCTACCACGGCGGCACCGTATTTTTTGCACAGCGGCACGACTTTGTTAATTCTCTCTTCACCATCTTCAAGGTTAATAGAATTAACAATAGCTTTACCTGCACACAACTGCAAAGCAGCTTCGATGACATTGGCTTCGGTTGAATCAATCATCAAGGGAAGCGGAACTTGCGTGTTCAACCGAGAAACAAATTCTTTCATATCCCGAACTTCATCGCGCCCCACGTATGCCACACACACATCCAGCACGTGCGCCCCTTCTTTCAGCGCTTCTTTTGCCATCATCACCATCCCATCGTAATCATCTTTTTGAAGAAGTTCGCGGAATTTTTTCGATCCGTTCGCATTTGTCCGTTCACCGACAATCAGCGGTCCGGGATTGACGATAACCGGCTGGCTTGAATACAAACTGGAAACAGCAGGTTGAACCTCTACGCGGCGCGGTTTGGGAGAAAGATTTCCAACAGCATCAACAACTGCCTTTAAATGTTCCGGACGAGTACCACAACATCCGCCGACAACACCCACCCCAAAATCTTTCACAAAATGCGACATCCAATGGACCATTTCATCCGGTGAAAGATGGTAGTGCGCTTTGCCCCCGATATTTTCCGGTAGTCCTGCGTTCGGAATGCAGGAAACAGGGAAGCGAGAATTTTCACAAAGGTATCTGATGTTTTCTGACATTTCTTTGGGACCGGTAGCACAGTTCATTCCAATCACTGTAATGTCGTACGGCTCGAGCGCAGTTAACGCCGCAGAAATTTCAGTTCCCATCAACATCGTTCCCATCGTTTCAATTGTCACGGAAGTGATAACCGGAAGTTTGATCCGCTTATCGTGAAAGAGTCTAAAAATTGCTCCGAGCGCCGCTTTCACTTGCAGCAAATCTTGCGAAGTTTCAACAATCAACAGATCGGCACCTCCATCAACCAAGCCGGCGACTTGCTCGTAGTACGATTTTTCCATTTCGGCAAATGAGATATGCCCAAGCGATGGAAGTTTTGTAGTCGGACCAATTGAGCCGGCGACAAACCGCGGATGGGAGGATGTTGAAAAATCGCGAGCAACTTTTTTTGCCAGTTGTGCCCCCAATTTACTAATCTCGTATGCGCGATCATTCAAGTTGTATTCAGCAAGAACGATGGAATTTGAACCGAAGGTATTGGTTTCAATTACATCAACACCAACGGAGAGAAAATCTGCGTGGACTTTTTCAATCGCCGACGGCTTGGAAATGAGCAGATACTCGTTGCATCCATTCAGGTGTTCGCCGCCAAAATCGTCAGCGGTGAGATTTTGGGCTTGAATGTTTGTTCCCATGGCGCCGTCGAACACAACGATTTTTTCTTGTAACAGTTGCTCAAATGTTTTGCTCATAATGTTACTTTGGCCAAATTATTTCGTACGACCAACGATGTAGTTCTCACCGAAAAACGCACAGGTGTCCGATACTTTATCAATAAAACGAAACGATCTGTAAACTTTATTCACTGTATGTTAACAAGGTGTCGGACCTTTTCCTCTCAACACACATTTTCAGTGAGAACGATTTAAACTAAAAAACCCCGCACGCTGAAGCGTCGGGGTACAGTTTCTTTTCACCGTCGACGCTTTAGCAATTTATTGAAAATTGAGTGGCTGCAAGCTGTCGTTCAAATCGCCACTGGTACAAGGTAAGAAATCTTTTCTTAATTACAAACACTTCTCCTCGGTACTTACGCTTGTTCCTCACGTTCGGTGTATTTCCGAATAATTTCATCTTTTATTGAAAGCAAATAGGCCAGCGCCGGATCATGTTCGTTTGGAATTCGTCCGTCGAGTATCGCTTCTTCAATTTCAGATTTCAGGATGCCAACCAGTTTACCGGGGGAAAGATTGCAGACACGCATGATTTCGTCGCCGCGGACTGGAGGTTGAAATGCCCGCAGACGATCTTTTTCTTCCACTTCTTTCATCTTCTGATAGACAAGGTCGTAATTCGCATAGTATTGCTGAACGAGTTTCGGATTTTTTGATGTGATATCGGCTCTGCATAACGTCATCAAATCATCAACATCTTCCCCTGCTTCAAACAACAACCGACGAACAGCAGAATCAGTTACCGTTCCATCTACCAACTGCATGGGGCGTTGGTGAAGGCGAACAATTTTTTCCACATACGGAACATACTCCAGCGGAAGTTTTAGTCGGCGAAAGATATGCTTCACCATTCTGGCTCCAATCTCTTCATGCCCATGAAACGTCCAGCCAATGCCTTCAACAAATTTCTTCGTTTTTGGTTTTGCAATATCATGTAACAATGCCGCCATACGCAAATAGAGTTTATCCGTCATGCCGGCTATGTTATCCACCACTTGGCAGGTGTGGAGAAATACATCTTTGTGATGGAAATCTTTTCGCTGATCAACGCCGGCTAATTCGGCGATCTCTGGGAAAATAATCGCCATAATGCCTGTTTCATACAGCAACGTTAATCCGATGGAGGGCTTTGGACTTGCCATGATTTTCAGAAACTCTTCGGTAATGCGCTCTTGCGAGATGATGCTGAAACGCTCTTTCATGCGTGGAATAGCGGCAAGCGTGTTTTCTTCAATCGTAAATCCTTTTTGTGCCGCAAAACGAATGGCTCGCATCATTCGAAGCGGGTCATCATCAAAAGTGGTGAGCGGAGCGAGCGGCGTGCGAATAATGCCATTCTTCAGATCGTCTTGCCCATTGAACGGATCAACCAACTCTCCGAATCGCCCGGCGTTAATGGACACCGCCATGGCATTGATGGTAAAGTCGCGGCGCGACAAATCATCTTCCAGTGTTCCGGTTGCTACTGTTGGCTTTCGTGATTGTTTACTATAACTTTCTTTTCGGGCGCCGACAAATTCAATCTTTCCGTTCTCGTATGGCAGCATGGCAGTGCCAAATTTCTCAAACGTTACAACTCTTGTCTTTCCCAGCCGAGCGGACACATTCCGGGCAAACGCAACCCCATCACCAAGCACTACAATATCAATATCGTTCACTTCTCTGCCCAGCAGAAGATCACGCACGTATCCTCCTACCACATACGCTTCAACGGAGTATTCGTCGGCGATTGAACCTATTCTTTTCAACGTACTATTTTGAATTTCTACTTTTTTCATCGTTCATTGAAAATAACTATTTACTCTCTCCTCACCATTTGCAACTCCACCTCAACAATCCTACAGATCGACTTACGTTAATTCACACTTCAAATTTCTGTACTTGAATTTTGTTCATAATTTCCTGAGCTACTTCAAGCGCGTGCCTGCCATCTTCGCCGTTGACTATGGGACGCGTATTGTTCTGCACTGCACTGATAAACGATTCAAGTTCGTACTTCAACGCGTTGATTTTTTTTATTTCCGGTTGTTCATAAATGATACTTCGTTTCTTCTTCCCCTCGCCAATCTTGCCGAGCAACATCGTTGACCAGATACTCCCTTCGCCTTCTTTGCCAAGCCGGAATACATCGGCAGTTCCTTGCTGAAAATCTATGGCAATGTACGCATTGTGCTGAAACAACCTCATTTTTCGCATTTTCTTTTGTGAAATACGGCTTGCAGTAACATTGGCTACACAGCCGTTCTGAAACTGCAAACGTGCGTTAGCAATATCCGGCGTATCGGAAACAACTGCAACTCCGCTGGCATCAATTTGCTTGACGGGAGAATTCACAAGACTCAAAATGATATCAATATCATGAATCATCAAATCGAGCACAACGGCAACATCCGTTCCGCGCGGATTGAACTGCGCAAGCCGGTGCGATTCAATGAACATCGGTTTTAACTGATATGAATCGAGCGACAAAATCGCAGGGTTAAATCGCTCTATGTGTCCGACTTGAATAAGCACTCCCTTCTGTTTTGCCAACGCAATCAACTCATCCGCTTCGGCAAGTGTAGAGGTAATCGGCTTTTCGACAAGGACATGTTTGCCTGCGCTGATTGCTTTCTTTGCAACTTCAAAATGGGTTGTCGTCACCGTTGCAATGCTAACGGCATCAAC
>JBFMDF010000203.1:0-4541 GCA_040753935.1 Bacteroidota bacterium
GGTACTGCTCTGGGTGATGCGTACATTGCCGTTGTGCAGGGAGCAGAAGCGACCTATTACAATCCTTCAATGCTAGCATGGACAAAAGGTACCGACATCGTCTTTAATCATAATCAGTGGTTTGCCGGCATCAACCATGAATTTGCGGCGGTGGCAACAAATTTGGATGAGATTGGCGTTATCGGATTTTCAATGACAGGATTGTACACCGATGAGATGAAAGTCACTACTCCGCTCCAACCGGAAGGGACGGGCGAAACATTCTACGCAGGCAATTATCGGTTTGGCGTTTCCTATTCTCGCTTTCTCACTGATCGTGTCAGCTTCGGTGTGACGGCAAGTTACATTCACATGTCTCTCTACAAAGATTTTACTGCCGGTGCCGGAGCCATTGATATAGCCGCTCAGTACGTTTCTGATTTCCGCGGTTTCCGGTTTGGTATGCAGATAGTCAATTTTGGTTCCAACATTCAATATGTCAATGAATCGTACCCGTTGCCCACAAGTTTCGTTTTTGGATTTGGTATCAATGCCATCGAAATGGAAGATCAGAACGTACTCTTCAGTTTTAGCGCTTCAAAACCAAACGAAGGCAGACCACAGGCGCAAGCCGGTTTGGAGTGGCAATTTCAAAACATGATCTTTCTGCGAGGTGGTTATCGTTTCAACCATGCTGTTGCCAATTATGCTTTTGGAGGCGGAGTCCGGCTGGAGGTAGCGGGATATAACATTCGCGTTGATTACTCATACAGTAATTTTCTTCTCCTTGGTGCAGCCCATCGTGTTGGTTTTGGGCTTAGTCTTTGATTGTTCACTTCACGCGCGCGACAATATGGGTGTTGTGCGCACAGCGAGTATTACTATGACGTCCCCAATGTTTGTGCGGGTTGCCGTCGTGTTCTCCACGGTGGTGATATGTGTCGGACAACCTAACAACAGCGACACAGTGTTCACAACGCTTCCTGTTACTGTTCCACAATCGCAGTACACGCCGCATGGCTATATTGACAATCCGTATCACAGTATGGTATTCAATCGCAGTGGTGTAATACGTTCGGTACCGCCGTTGGGTTTTGGATTTTGGTGTACTGATTTCAAAGGTGCATACGGTTCTGGTGTTGGTGGCCATGTAAATTATTTATCGCTCCTCAATTTCGGCGTCGCCGTAGATGGAAAACAATTTTTCAGCGCAGATGATTTTGCGAACAACGGTGTTGATCTCTACTCGGCGTACCATACCAAACACATGGTCAGTTATGATTGGACAACTGCCGGATGCACCTTCAGCATCAAATACTTTCTTCCGCGCGAAAATTCCTTGGCGGCAATTGTCGAAATTGAAAACACAAGCGCTTCAGACAAAGATATTTCAGTCTATGCCGTACATACTTACCAAATCGGTCAGACAAAATGGTGGGGAAGTAACGGCTTATCTGCTTCATACAATCAGCGGTATGATTGTTCAGTTACAAAGATTTGGGCATACGGCGATGTGTTTGCGTTGGGCTCATCGCTCCACAGTTCCTCGCATACCTATTCACGCGCCGGTGGTGAGATTCATCGCGGGATAGCGAAGAGTGAAACTACAGCAACCGATAAATTTTCAGTTGTTGGTCTCGGTCCGCTCAATAGCATTCATCGCTATTCGTTGTTGCTTCCGCCGCAATCAAAGCGTTCATTTCTTGTTGTTCTCAGTCGCAATAAAAATAAAGCATGGGCAATTCAGGAATTGCAGACTGCACTGCAAGAATCGCGCCTGGTGCTGCAGTACCAACTTCAGATTGATGAGGTTTTTTGGAGAGAATGTCCGATGCTCACCGGCGATTGGGGAGAACACTGGAAACACGGCTGGGTGTACGATTTTGAAACATTGCGGATGAATGTTCGTCAACCGGTCGGTATCTTCAAGCATCCGTGGGATGCAATGCAGATTCACTCGCCACGCCTTGTACTTGGTGAAACTGCGCTTGATATGATGACGCTCTCGTACGCCAATCCTGAATTAGCGAAAAAAGTTATCTACGGTACATTTGCCGATGCGCTGGCGCCAAACATTCCCTGCGTGCGTGAAGACGGCAGTGTGAATATGATTTCGTCCGACGGATCTGAGTGTGGAACTGCGCCAATGTGGGGCTATCCGTTCCGCATGATAAAAAATATTTTTCTTGCCACTGCTGATACGCTGTGGATCAGACAGCTGTATCCGCGTCTGCAATCGTACATCGAATGGTGGCTGAAAAATCGCACTGACAGCGAAGGATGGTTACATTGCAACAACAGTTGGGAATCGGGACAAGATGGTTCGCGCCGATTTCTTGTTGCAGAACATAACGAAGCCGCTGTTGCCGACTTCGTTCGTACTGTTGATGTAGAAGCGAGTATGGCAGAAGCCATGCTGGTGATGAAATACTTTGCGACAGTGCTCGGTAAAGCTGATGCCGTGAAGTCTTGGGAATTGCTTGCACAACAACGCATCAACAATACTCGCAGTATGTTTGTTGAGAATTGGTTTCGCGATGTTGACGCGCGTACAAAGAAACCGATTATTCTGGACAACCATTACGATGTTGCTATGCTGGCGCCGCTGACGTGCGGAATTGCGTCTGAGGAACAGGTTCGCGCTGTCCGTCCGATGCTGAAGAAATTCGAGGGCGGACATGAATGGCCTCCGGGTTTATTTACACTTGCCGAAGCGGCATGGGTTGCCCGCGAGCGAGTGTTAGCTGCTGAAGGTGTTGCGTCGGTTGCTGATCGAGTGTACCGAAGAATTGATTCGCGCAGGGTGATGTTTTATGACTCGACTTTTTCGTACAGAATACCTGGGGTGGCTAACGAATTTTGGCCTACACGCGAAATTCCCGCCGGCGGCGAAAACTACGGCTGGGGCGCAACATTACCGATGAATATTATTCGAAATATTATCGGCTTTCGCGAAAAAGAAAGCGATACCGGCGTGGAAATGTACCTCGCACCAACACTTCCGAAAAGTTTTTTGAAAGTCGGGAAAAGGTATTCAATTTCGCACCTGAAGTATCGCAATGTACAATTCGATGTCAGTTGCACCGTGAGCAAGTCGAATGCACTGTCGGTATCACTGCGTGTTGTTTCTGAAACACCGGTTACCGTATCCGTTCAATCGGAAACCGGAAAAATTGTTGCCGCTCAGAAGAAGAGTAGTGAAGCAATGCTCACTTTTTCAGGAGAAAACAGTACCCAATACATTATCAGATTTGAATAACCGGTTTTTTAACGTCGCGAGTTTTTACAGTTCAAGGCTCTTTTCAATTTTTTTCTGGTGATTGTCTATGAAATCTTTTTACCTCCTCTTACTCTGCAGTGCGTTTTTGTATGCACAGCAGCCGTTGTTATCGTCTCTTTCAGCGACGAAACACTCTCCGCTGTACTCCACCTACGCCGCGGCAATGGAGCGTTCGGAGTTTACGCTTGATGAGGGATACCATTTTTTGTTCTATGACTCAACACGTGGTGCCGATTTTACGACAGACAACGCCGGAGATTGGGCGTTAGCATTCCGCAAGAAGTCACAGTACATCTATGCGATAAAAGATATGGTTCAAGAACCTATCATTACTACATCGTATCCCGACATTGTGAAGTATTACTTCTATCCCTTTGAAAAACTGCGTGCTGACGTAACGTTTTTGACCTACAGTTCACGTATTGCCATTCAGGATATTGTCTTCACCAATGAAGCGACAGAAAAGCAATCGTTTGATCTGCTTCCGTTCTTTCATAATTCTACACGCGCATTTAACAATGTACAATTCATGAAAGAGCAGAATGCAGTCTCATTTTCGCACGAAGAATTTCCGGACGACTGGGTGAGGAGCCACAGCGTTCCGTACGTTGATAAGGTGGACAACGTTGTGATGTATTCCAGCGCGCCGGAGCGTATGTCGAGTTTCCGCTCGTACTCATGGGGCACGGTTGAAATTCCCCAGCAGGTTGATTTGAAGAAATCTCCTGTGTACATCGTGTGGGGAAGATTGACGCATAAAGACAATGAACGTTGCTACCATCGCACCGTTGTAACTATGACGGTGATGCTGGATAATGATTCAACACAGTTGCTGATTGAGAATGCGCCACGGTGGGGGAGCGCAGAAAGCAACATCAACGCCTATGCGCTGTATGGAATTGAACTCGGTAATTTTGGTACTGTACGCCATGGCGATCAATTTTCGATTATGCTCAGATGTGAAGCAACAAACCAAGAGGTGGTACTGAATGGTGTTGTTGATACTTCAAAAGGAAATAATTATCGCCTTGATGCGCGGTTAACCAATGCGTCGTTACCAAAGCCGCCGCAAGGAGTGAAACGGGATATTTGGGGAAGCGGAACAGAACTTCGTTTATACTGGAAAGGGGAGCCGGGGATGAAGTACAACGTGTACCGGAGGAATTATCGAGAGGGGGGCGCTTATGAGTTGGTAGCACAGCATCTTGACCGATATTTCTACACAGACAAAAATATTCCGGATGACAGAATTTACGGCTACGTTGTTACCGCAATTGATGCG
>JBFMDF010000204.1:0-4531 GCA_040753935.1 Bacteroidota bacterium
GAAAACTTAATAATACTAATATTCTATCTAGCTAACATTTATCTTTGCTATCGAATCGCAAAACGCAAGAATCGGAACACAACTCTTGTGATAATTAGTGCCGTATTTTTTCACCTCTTAGCGCTAATTGTTCTCTTGCTTATGAAAGAGAAACCTCTTCCTACTTCAACGCTCGCACCTGATATGCGTCGTTGTGAAATCTGTGGCAATGTATTTCTTTCATCAATGGCTATATGCCCCAAGTGCAAGGGAAAAACGTTTAGCCAGAATCTTAAAGAAGCATCGAAAGCAATTGCAGCAGTTCTTGTAATAATTGTCGTAATTGGCTTAGTGGTAAGACTCTTTCGCTCAGATCAGCAATCAGTTTCTTCCCGACTTTCAGAGAACTCGAATCAAGAACAACCTAAATCCAACTCTGAAGCAACCTCATACAAGGTTGGCGAGGTTGTGAAAACAGATTATTTTCAGGTAACTGTTAACAATGTTTACTTAACAAGAGAACTTAAGACAGGCAATGAATTCATCGATGAAAAATATAATACAAAATTGGGCAATTCGATCTTCCTTGTCATTGATGCAACCGTTAAGAATATTGATAGCGAAAGCAGGTATTTCCCAAACGGCATATTAATAGCAAATTACAACGGGAAAGAACTTAAATATGATAAAGCTGAAGACATTGTTGGATATACTTTTATGTATGAACAACTCAACCCATTAATCGAAAAAACCAGCAAGGTTGTCTTTAGAGTTCCTAACGAATTGAGTGGACCATTGTTCTGGATACCGGGTAGGAGCTCTGAGAAAATCTTCCTCGGAGATTCGGAGATGTTGGTAAGAACCTCTGATTGAGTACAAAACATTTGCAAAGACAAAAATGAAAACAAATATACAGAGTGCATTGCTTTTTATTCGAGACGCTATTGTTTCTTATGCGAAGCGAGAGGACAACGAACTGAAACGACTCTGCTCGAAAGGAATATTCTTTATGCCTGAAATCGCCTTTGCGTTTGGTGTTGGAAAAGAAATCTATCGAAATAGATCCCACATTTTCAATGGCTTAAACCTTGAGTGGAAGAGAGAAGAGACTCTAGGAAACACCGGCCCTATTGATCTTGTCTTCAAAATTGATGGCAACTATTGCATTCCTATTGAGTTCAAGATTCGCCAAACGAGCGACGCATATATCTCTGATGTGCGAAAATTAATAGCTCTATATACACAGAAATGTTTCCCTGTGTTCTGCGCCCTCGTAGATGCGTTTGAAGACAATGTTACATTTGATTCCCGCATAACTCTCTTAGAAAAGGAATTTAATAACAACCTCACGAGGTTAGGTGACATAGAATCGTTCTCAACTTGGAATGATAGATATAAAAAACCAATAAGATGCGAAATAGGCGTATGGCAAATAGATGCTGGTGTTCGAGCCATCAATGGCGTGAAGCACGGCAACTAACAGCAGGCATTACGATGCTCACTCATATAAAAAATAGAATTATTGAGTTCGCTCCAATTGTTTTGCCGCAAAACAATTGGTCGTTTGATAGCGGCAAAACAATAGCGGCGTTCGTGCACACGTTTTGTGCAACGGGCGTGAGACCGATATGTTACGTCTTTCAAGGAGAATTTCAGAATGACCATTTTCAAGAACATCATAGCATCACTGCTGCTTTTCCTTTTGTGCAGCAAAGCCAACGGACAGGCACATCTCCAAATGCGAGCGGAAGACAGAGTCCGAATCGCTGAAGCAATCAAAATTTCAAAATTGTACGGTGAACACCTCTGGCCAGGAATCAACTCCGTTCCCTTTACACTTATCCTTGTGACTGATAGTGTTGAATTCCTCATAAATCACCCTTCTCCCTCAAATGATTTCACCTTACTCAACTACGACTCACTTCTCGCCTCAAACATTTATTCTCGGAAAACTACCTTGGGCAAGAATTTGTTGGCCACATTCCCCGCTGTCAAAGGAGTCAACACCATTGTTGTGGGAACACCAGAAAACACAGGGAAGAATTCAACTGAGTGGATAGTCACGCTATTACACGAACATTTTCATCAGTATACTTATTCAAGTCCAAACTATTATTCTGAAGTAGACAGCCTTGGCCTCTCCGGCGGAGATCAAACGGGAATGTGGATGCTCAACTATCCGTTCCCTTACACCGACAGTACGATTGTGTTCCGATACAAACAATTTGTCTCTGCTCTTCTGAAATGTCTCGCCGATATCGATACTAAATCATTCGAATCAAGTTTCCAAGAATACACTACTGAGAGGAGGAATCTTCAAAGGTCACTCAGTCCAGCAGATTACCGTTATTTTTCATTCCAGATTTGGCAAGAGGGTCTGGCTCGCTATACTGAATACAAATTTTTGGAATTGTTACACTCTTATAAACCATTCAAGGAACTATCTCAGCTTCCCGACTTCGTCCCGTTTGACAAATACCGAGCGGAATTTTATCAGAAACAGTTCGATCAACTCAAAAATTGTAGCCCAGAATTAAGCAAGAGGATCTGTTTCTATGCCGTTGGCTTTGCCGAAGGATTGATTCTCGACAAACTAAATCCTTTGTGGAAAGATCAGTATCTAAACAAGAAATTTTACATTGAACGATACTCTGAGAAGTTCAACTTGCAAACAAGATGATTCACAACATTCAATCCACGCCCGCTGTGCATAACACGCAAAACGTTCAGACAAATCTAATTCCACATTGTCTCAAAATAACACTCATGCTTGCACATCTCCCAGAAGAAAGTTACTTTTGCATGGTTTCCAAACCGGCGAATATCTCATTCGCATTGTATCTAACCAACAATCACGGAGGTACTTATGAAAAAAGTCCTTATCGGATGGATTGCGGTGTTTGTGGCCATGATGGTGATGGATTACATCATCCATGGTGTTATTCTCTCTTCGGCATACCAGGCAACACAACATTTGTGGCGACCTGATATGCAATCAATGATGTGGATTTATTGGGTTATTGGGCTAATCGGCTCGTTTTTCTTTTCCTTCATTTTCTCAAAAGGATATGAAGGGAAAGGAATTGCCGAAGGAGTTCGTTATGGGTTGTATATCGGTATCTGGATGAGCGTTGGAATGGCGTATGGAACCTACGGGATGATTGCCATTCCGTATTCATTGGCGCTGCAATGGTTTATTTATGGAGTTATTGAATATGTCATCGGAGGAATTATTCTTGCATTAGTATTTGGGAAGAAACAAGAAGCGCCTGCGGCATAAATCTGTTTACTAACCTTGCGAAGGTGAAGAACCTTCGCAAGGTTGCTTTCACTACAGCGGTATATTTCCGTGCTTCTTTCGCGGATTCCTATCTACTTTCGTTTTCAACATCTCTAACGCGCGGATAATACGCGGGCGAGTCTCCCTCGGTTCTATCACATCATCAATATATCCACGTTCGGCGGCAATGTAGGGATTAGCAAATTTATCGGTGTATTCACGTACTTTTGCTTCAAGCGCGGCTTCTTTATCCTGCGCTTTATCAATTTCTTTTTTGAAAATGATTTCCACGGCACCTTTCGGTCCCATCACGGCAATTTCAGCTGTGGGCCACGCAAAGTTAATATCGCCCCGGATGTGTTTGGAATTCATCACGTCGTAGGCGCCGCCGTACGCTTTACGGGTGATGACGGTAATTTTCGGAACCGTTGCTTCGCAATACGCATACAATAATTTTGCGCCGTGTTTAATAATTCCCCGCCATTCCTGATCAGTACCCGGAAGAAAACCAGGAACATCTTCAAACGTAATCAACGGAATATTGAACGCGTCGCAAAAACGAACAAACCGCGCCGCTTTAATTGACGCTTCGATATCCAACACACCGGCAAGCACTGCCGGCTGATTGGCAACAATACCAACTGACATGCCGTTCATTCGGGCAAAGCCAACAACAATGTTCTGCGCGTATTCTTTGTGTACTTCAACAAATTCTCTATCATCAACTACAGCGTGAATGATTTCTTTCATATCATACGGCTTCGTTGATACATCGGGAATAATGGTGTTCAATCGTTCGTCTTGCCGTTCAATCGGATCGTTGCACTGTATCCGCGGCGGATCATCAACATTGTTCTGAGGAAGATAGGACAACAATTTTTTGATGTGATCAATACATTCAATTTCGTTTTCACAGGCAAAGTGAGCAACTCCGCTTTTTGTCGCGTGTGTTGTGGCTCCGCCAAGTTCTTCGCTCGATACTTCTTCATGCGTTACAGTTTTTACTACGTTCGGACCGGTAACAAACATATAACTGGTGTTTTTGACCATGAAAACAAAATCGGTAATTGCTGGAGAATACACTGCCCCTCCTGCACATGGCCCCATAATTGCAGATATTTGCGGAATAACTCCAGAAGCAAGAGTATTGCGCAAGAATATATCAGCGTAACCACCCAACGAAACTACGCCTTCCTGAATTCGTGCTCCACCGGAATCATTCAACCCAATCACCGGCACCCCGACTTTCATTGCCATATCCATAATCTTGCA
>JBFMDF010000205.1:0-4530 GCA_040753935.1 Bacteroidota bacterium
TGACTGCACTGCGCGGAGAAACTCTCGCCGTAAACATGGAAGTCTTTGCTGAAATCACTTTAGAGGAAGATCGGCAACCGGTAGTTCTTGTTCAGTCAAGAACAAAAAATCCTTTTCTGGTCATTCGCTCACGAATGTTCACCAGCAAAGATGCACAAGAAGGAAGTTCAAAAGATATTAGTTTTATTAACACCATTGATGAAGACTTCAAAAAGAAACTAAAGAATAAAATTACCGACCCTGCATCGGGCGGTAAAGTGCCGTCCGGAACATATTATGTAAAAATAACTCTATCGGTTGTATCGGTAAACGGAAACGTACCGGATCCACCGGCACCGCCAATCTATCTTGATTATACTTTCAACGTCACCAACCCAACCACTGCGGTGTTGGATGTTCCTTTTACCAACGGCTATATCTATCCTACACCGTTCCCGCAATTTCAATGGACGTATGATACGCGAGGTGTCTTGCTGTCGGTGTATGAAAAACGGCCGGAGCATCAATCGCTGGAAGATGCTATCAGCGCTTCTGATCCGTATCTCCAGGTTGAGATTCTACGAAAAGAATCGGGTAACTTAACAACTTTCACGTATCCGCAAACCGCAATTTCACGACCGGGAGTGCGATTTATTCGCGGACCGCGTCAATTAGAACGTGGGAAGATGTACGTCGTCGTGTTGGATGGAATCAGAACGGCATTCGGTTTTGAAGTGGATCCTCTTCGCACCATTCGCTCATTCGTCATTGCCGATCCACAAGGGCAAGTGGTCATCAATGTACTCCAGACTGCTTTGTCATCGGGAGTTGGCGGACAATTCCAAGGAATCTTTAATTCTATTCAAGATCAGAATTTGTTGATTAACACCAATGGCATTATGTTGAATGGTGTGAAAATTACGCCTCAAGATTTACAGCGACTGCTGACCGAAAATAAAGACCGCATCACTTCAGTTCGTTTTGAAGAGTAGTACGAAGTGAAAGGACACCGTATGAAAACAACAATCGTAGTATTACTTGCCTTCCTGTGCATACCGATAACGGTAGAAGCGCAGAAGAAGAAAACAGTTGCAACAGTATTTAAGCCAGTCGGGGTTGTCGACTACAAAAGCGGCGACAAAGAATGGACAAAAGCAAAGCCGGCTACACCGCTCCTCACCGGCGATCTTGTTCGTACGGGAGAACAGTCGTTTGCCCTCATCAAGTTTATGGAAAATTCTGTGTTGCGGGTACAGGAAAAATCGGAAGTGACGATTCATGGAGAGATTGCCAAAGGTGAATTTTCAAAAAACGTGTACCTTGAACGCGGAGAACTCGGCTTCAACGTCAAAAAGCGTCCCAGTGAAAAGTTTGAATTTTCAACTCCAACTTCTGTCGCTTCTATCCGTGGAACGAGCGGTCTGCTGATGTCCGGCGGAGACAGCAACGATGTTCTGATTCTCGGCAGCGGCATCGTGGATTTTAAAAATCTGATATCAAATTTTTCTACTACTGTGCAAGGAGGGCAAACCGCATACTCGTTTTCCGATGGAACCATAAAAGTTGAAGAATCAACACCGGAAGACAAGCGTTTGCTGAACCAAGGTATGCCGGATACCGGCAAAGCCGAAGGGTCGTTGATGCCGCGTGATACAGGTTCAACTTCTGCTTCCGGCATTTCCATCGGTATGACAATCAGCGCTCCGGTTTCAAAAGAAAACCAAGAGATGAGTGTTACCGTAGAAATTACACAACTGTCCATACCGTTTGACTCTCTGCGCGCAATGACCGTCGACTTTACACTGTTCTACCGTTCAAAGAGCGACCAGGCGTACAAACCTCTGAAAGCAACATTAACTCAACGCTCAACAAAGTTTACCATACCGGCAGCGGATGTCTTTGCTCCATCAATACAAGTGTACGCTCTGCTCAAACTGAATGATGGATCCGAATTTACCTCACCTTCACAGTCAGCAGCGACAAATCCCATCGTCCTTCCGGTTCAGGCAGGACAGAAAAACGAAATTCGCATTGAATTCACCGATCCGAATGGGAAAAAGAAGACAATGATTATTGAATACAAGTAAGAATTTCCAACCTATTGATTAAGAAACCCTGCCAGCGATACATTACTGGTAGGGTTTCTCTTTTCTAGCCGAACCGCTTGCAACTCGATAGTCAATTTTATAGATTGCAGGCGATTTCTATTTTCTCCACACCCCAAAATTCTTCATGAAAACATACATCCACCTATTGCTTGTTCTGTTTGCATTCTCCGTTGTCCCCGTCCGTATGCAGGCACAGGTCAATACCTATGTACGTTCAGTGCAGCCAATGAGTGCTATGGAGGGAGAACAACTTTCCATTTCGGTAAAATTAAATCAATCTTCAAATCTCAGTCGCGTAATGCTGTACTTTCGACAGTTCGGCCAAACGGAATACCGATCGCAGGAAATGCGGCTGATGATTGATTCAGCCGTAACAGAAATTCCCAAAGAGTACGTGTTGCCGCCGTTCATTGAATTGTACGTAGTCGCAATTGATGTCAACGGCACAATTGAAACGCTCCCGTTCGAAAATCCGGAAGTCAATCCTGCCAGAATATTAGTGAATGCGCGCCCGGAGATTGAATCAGAGGTCATCATCCTTTCTCCGGAAGAAGGAGAGGGAGCAGTAGAAGGTGAAACATACATCTCCATTTCGTTTGTGTATGCCGATGAACGTATCGACCGTTCAAAAACAAAACTCATTGTCAACGGCGTTGATTTGTCGAACAAAGCGGTGTTCTTCGACGACCTGTTGATTATTTCCCCCGATGCAATTCCTCGCGGCGTTCTCGCCGGAAGCATGCAGTTAGAAGTTCATACGTTTGATACCACCGGCACGCCACTACCGGTACTGCGCAGAGAGACACGCGTTATTACGCAAGCACAAGCGGAGGAAGAGGCAGCATCATTTCAAGGTTACGGCAATGCTCAAGCAGAATCACGGCATGAAAATATCAAAGGGGCAAAGAAATCGTACAACAGAATAGACGCTCGCGCATACGGTTCGTATCTACAGTACCTAAAAGCGAATGCCAACCTCACAATAACTTCTGAAGAAAAACCGGAGAACCAACCACAGAACAGATATTTCTTCGGACTTGATGCCCGGTACGCCCGCGTCGGCCTTGGAGATGCCTATCCACGCTTTCCGTACACTATTATGGATGGACGACGAGTTCGCGGTATTACCGGCGACCTGTTGCTCGGTGTGTTTAACATTAACGCCGCATCGGGTGAGTTGTTGCGTCGGGTGGAAAAAAATTCTGTACCCGCTACGCTGAAAAGAAATATGACTGTCGTCAGACCAAGTTTTGGAAAAGGTGAAAATTTTCAATGGGGATTTACGTACTCGAAAGCAAAAGATGAATTCGACGTCACTCAACCAATTGTTGTTCGCCCACAAGAAAATGTTGTGTTCGGCACCGATGTGCTAGTCGCGTTCGACAGCAAACGGATTGAATTCACAGCCCAAAGCGCATTAAGCATTAACAACGTTGATATTTCACAGTCGGAATTCAACAAAGACAGTATTGACGCTGCCATCAAACGCGGAACATTTTCACAATCCGACGGCGATCAGTTGAAAAAACTTCTCCCCTATTTAAAGTTTTTTATCACCCCCAACGAAAATCTTGTGCCTATCGATCCGACCGGCAGAACTTCTCTTGTTTATGAAACTGCTGTAGCGCTTAACTATTTCGGCAATTACTTGAAGGCATCCTATATCTACCACGGCAAAGATTACACTTCAGTGGGTGCAACCACCATACGAAAGGACATTCAAGGATTTAACATCAGCGACCGTCTGCGTCTTCTTGAAAATCGTTTGTTTATCAGTGGAAGTTACGAACAACTCCAGAACAACACTTCCGGAACTGAAATAGCCACCACAACATATAAGACCATCAACACCTCCGTCACCTACTATCCGCCACGTGAATATCCCAATGTAACGATTGGATATGGGTTGAACACCAACTCAAATCCTCTCAATTCCGACACAACAGGGAAAAATAACATCGAAAAACAAATTGCACTACGTGCTATCGACGACAAAACCAATAGATTCTTTTTACAAACATCGTACGGATTTTCATACTGGGGGCAGCATGATGCATCGTTGAATCTCGATATTTCGAACAAAGATGACTTAACTTCTAAACAGCAGGATGTTTCTACCTTTAATACTACGTTCTTGATCAACACTGTTCACAATCTGCTTCTTGAAAGTTCGCTCGGCTTTTCTGTCAGCACACTGAAGTTTCCGCAGGTAGATACTTCGGGTGTTGTGGTCCAGACATCGCTTTCTTACCAGACACTTTCATTATCAGGGCGGTATAAAATATATAAAGACTATCTCCGTGTACAGGGAACAATTGCCCCGACCTTTGGCGACCTTTTGCGACTGTTGATTGAAACCGGTTTGATCTACACTATCGATTCACACCAATCAGCATCATTAAATTTTCAATTTATCAGAAATACCTCTTCGGCGCTTGCCGCA
>JBFMDF010000206.1:0-4528 GCA_040753935.1 Bacteroidota bacterium
GATGCCATTGTAGTAACGCTCAAGTTTTTTCAAGGAATCGAATGCATATTGTCGCAACGATTCGTGGGCTTTGAAATGCCTGGCGGTAATATGAATATCCATAACCGGTTCCTTTCACGAAGATGCTTTTGGATGTGCCTGTTGATAAATTTTTTTCAACCTGTCAACCGTTACGTGCGTGTAAATTTGTGTCGTCGATAACCGTTCGTGCCCAAGCAACTCTTTTACTGCAAGAATATCGGCACCATTATCGAGCAAGTGCGTGGCAAATGAATGGCGAAGCACGTGCGGGCTTTTCTGCTGAATTTCTGCTACATCTTGCAAATATGAATGTACGACCGCATAGACTCGTTGCGGCGTGAGTCTGTTACCATGTTCATCACAGAATACCGGTTCTTTGTTCGAGAGTGTGTGTGGTAGTTTCTCCTTTCGTAGTTTAAAGTATCGTTGAAGCGCTTCGTGCGCTTTCGATGTCATCGGAAGTATGCGTTGTTTATTCCCTTTTCCTGTCACTTTAATTGTTCTATTGCGATCATCGATATCTTTCATCGTAAGATTCAGAAGTTCAGACCGCCGAATACCAGTACCGTAAAAAAGCTCAAGCATTGCTGAATCACGCGCACCTTCTACAGTAGAAGTATCAGGCGCTGCCAGTACTTTTTCCATCGCCTTTTGATCAACAAACTGCGGTAGTTTTTTTTCCACTTTCGGGGTGATAATATTCAATGCCGGATTGTTGGCAACAATCTTATGCCGAACCAAATACTTATAGAACGAACGGAGTGATGAAAGTTTTCTGACGATACTTTTTTTCGACACGCCATTGTCTATCATCATACCGAGAAATGAGCGAATGACAGTCGGATGAACGGTTCTATGATCTTTCACCAGATGAGGAAATTCGCTCTCCAGAAAAGAGACAAATTGCATAAGATCATTCGCGTAGGATGTGATCGTATGCGGCGAGTAATTTCTCTCTCGCTCAAGGTACGAGAGATATGAACGAACGAGTTCTTGCATACTGTTGCTCTACACTGCAATAGCGTGTGCTTCCTGCTCTTCTACATAGTACTCTTCTTTACAGTTCGGACAAAGCAGGTACTCTCCCTTGCGTTTTGATGATTTTTTTAGGAGATAATTGTTGCCACACTGCTTGCACGTTTTCATCACTGGCATTTCCCACGAGATAAAATCGCACGTTTTATTCTCGCCCGATGCGTTTGAGCAGCGGTAGTACACTCTTTTACGGCGAGTTTTACTTTCAATAATATCACCATCTTTGCATTTGGGACATTTCACTCCGGTAGTAATCGGCTGTGTGTTGGTGCAAGTTGGGTAGTTTGAGCATCCTAAAAATGCGCCAAACGGTCCTCCCTTCACTACCATATCGCCGCCGCACACTTTACACTTCATACCAGCCATATGCTGATATTTTTCCGTTTCGTCGTGAAGCGGTTTTCTGTTTTTACATGCCGGATATCCTGAACACGCTTTAAATTGACCGTATCGTCCCCACTTGATAATCATCGGTTTACCGCAGAGGTCGCATACTTCACCGGCGTCTTGCTGTAACGATTTCTTAATTTTTCCGGCTTGCTCATTCAAGTGCTCAAGTGAATGACTGAACGGTTTGTAGAAATCGTCGAGTACTTTAACGTACGTGCTTTCGCCGCTGGCAATGGTTTCCAACTCGTCTTCCATCTGTGCGGTGAAGCGGTAATTCATGATATCGGGAAAAGATTGCTTCAGTATTTTCACCACCGTCATTCCCAATGGCGTTGCAACAAGTTTGCGGTCTTGCTGGTCAACATACTTACGGTCAAGAATTGTCGAAACAATTTGCGCATACGTACTTGGACGGCCGATGCCTAATTCTTCCAGTTTCTTCACTAAACTTGCTTCTGTAAATCGTGCCGGTGGTTTCGTAAAATGCTGGCGCGGTATGATTGTTTGAAGGTGCGCCGGCTGATCAACAGAAAGATTCTGTGGAATTTTCGATATCGGATCTGCATCGTCGTCAACGCCATTCTGCTCTTGTACATCGTCGTACACTTGTAAGAATCCTCTGAATACCGGCACCGATCCGGAAGCTCTGAAGGTATATACACCGTCGCTGAGTTCTACAGAAATTTGATCAAAGGTGGCAGAAGACATCTGCGATGCAACAAAACGATTCCAAATCAACTCGTACAGCGCATACATCTCTTTATCGAGATGTTTCTTAACATACTTCGGAGAAAATTTTATCGACGTTGGACGAATGGCTTCATGAGCATCTTGCGACGATTTTCCCTTTTTGTACACCCGAGGTTCTTTCGGCAAATACTCCGCTCCGTAGTGTGAGTAAATGTACTCGCGCACTGATGCAACGGCTTCCTCACTTAATCGTGTTGAATCCGTACGCATGTATGTAATCAAACCAACCGTTCCGTCATCTCCCAAATCAACTCCCTCATACAATTTTTGGGCAAGCATCATTGTTCGTTTGGCGGAAAGGCGCAGTCGGCTGGCGGCTTCTTGTTGCAACGTGCTTGTGATAAACGGCGGATTGGGATTCCGTTTCACGAGTTTCTTCTGGACATCGGAAATAATAAAATTCTGCTGTTTGATATCTTCAACGAAGCGTGAGGATTCAATTTCATTTTTTATCACCGCTTCTTTTCCGGATATCTTTACCAGTTTTGCATAGAACGGATCAGCATTTTCCGTTTTAAATTCTCCGGTTAACGACCAGTACTCTTTCGGAACAAACGCCTGAATTTCTTCCTCCCGTTCACAAATTAAACGCAACGCTACCGACTGTACACGACCTGCTGAAAGACCGTAGTACACTGTTTTCCATAAGAATGGACTAACTTTATACCCCACAAGCCGGTCCATTGCACGTCGCGCCCGTTGTGAATCAACCAAGTGTTTGTCAATCTTTCGCGGATTCTTCATTCCATCTTCAACGCCGCTTGGAGTTATTTCATGAAAGAGCACGCGATAGATATTTTTATTGGCTGAGGAAAGTTCTTCAGCGATATCAAATGCAATTGCTTCTCCTTCACGATCCGGGTCTGTCGCAACATATACATTTTTTGCCGCCGAGGCCGTCTTCTTCAATTTTTCAACAACTTCTTCTTTCCCGGCAATTAATTCGTACGTCGATTGGTAATGATTGTCAACATCAACACCAAGTTTGCTCTTCGGAAGGTTCTTGATATGTCCAACCGATGCCTCGACAATATAATCTTTACCAAGATACTTATTGATAGTTTTTGCTTTCGAGGGAGATTCAACTATGATTAACGATTTGCTCATGTATTGCTGTGGTATTCTCTTAACAATAGTTTCTCAGCAAGAACTGTTCTTGCTGATTGGTAGTAATCCGTTAGTTAATTGTGTCTTTACTGTTCAGCATGGTTCTGCTGCCGCCGTTGAACGAATCATCCGCTTCAGCCAAGTAGGTCGCCGCGATACTTTTCATTTCATTGCTATCAACGGAAATATAGCCGCTCATCATAATTCTGTCAATAATGACTTCGATATCCATATCACTGATAAGCCCTAACTCGCGAAGTTGTATCAAATAGCCGTATGCATCGGAGGTGATGACCATTCGTTCCACGTCATGAAGAACACGGTGTGAATGGGGTGAACTTGGCGCAGTATCGGTAATCAGAGTGGCGCCGTCGGAAATTTTTTCGAACAGCCAATTGAATGCGGTGCTGATTTCCGTTGTCGAATAGCCACGTTGGGAAAGCACGGTTAAATCAATATCAGACATCGGAACATTTTTTCGTAATTCACTAATTAAATAAATCAAAATTTCGACAATTTTTTCTTGCATGGTTTTTCCTCACTGTCCAATTGTTGCTAACTCAAATCGGAAACATATCGTTCCTGAACGGTGTGCATCATCTTCCTTTTGCGCGATGTTGTATCATCATACCCAAGAGCATGAAGCGTTCCATGAACAACAAGTCGGGTCATCTCATTCTGGACGGATACTCCGTGTTCTTTTGCCTGACGTTTTGCCTGTTGCACATTAATATACACTTCCGCACTGATTCGATCGTGTTCTAATGGAAAGGTAATCACATCGGTGACATAATCGTGACCAAGAAAATGTTTGTTCATGGTTTGTATGGCTTTGTCATCAACCAGCACTATTGAAAGTTCGGCTCGCCAAACATGTTCTTGCCTACAGACATGCGACACAATGCGACGAATGTCCCCTTTCCTTAACGGTTGTGTAACATTACTGCTTTGAAAAAAATCGACATCAATTGCTTGCTTGGACTTGCTCATCGTTTCACTGCGGTACCCGTTCCGTGTGTTAGTGAAAGGGCAATACCGGCCAGCATCACGTCGATGGCAAGCATACGGTAATCACCTGAAAGGATGGAACGATCAACGTTCGAATAAAAAGTGCACGCTCCTTCCCGTTCAATGACAATTGCCGATACCTTGTCTTTTGTTTCACTAATGAACGTTACTTCACCGACATCCTTACTTACAACATAACCGTTGCAAAAATGTAATT
>JBFMDF010000207.1:0-4527 GCA_040753935.1 Bacteroidota bacterium
AAAAGAGGAACGATTTGAGTCTGCGAGCGAAGCTTTACAAGTGTTAGGAGAAAAACGGTCTGATGTTGTTCACTCTCTTCGTCCGGTAAACCGCGGTGTAAAGCGTGCACTTATTTCTGCCGTTGCGGGAATAACTGTGCTGGTACTGCTGATAGTGTTCGGCTGGATGAGAGTATCGGAACAACAGCCGGATCAACAAATTGTACAGAGCAACAGTGAAATACCGGCGCCAAGCAATTTTGATTCTTCCGTTCGGCAGGAGGAAAAATCCGATACCACCGTGAGTCATTCAAACGTTCAACCGCTCCATCAAAGCGAGGAGATGAATGACAAACGCCATTCGGCCGTCATAGTAAAAGATTCCGGCAAAGTTTTTTTCACCAGCATGCCATGGGCAAAAGTGTACGTCAACAATCAACTCATTGGTGAAACACCAACCGCCAAACCGGTTATCCTTGCCGCTGGTACGTATACCGTCATGTTCACCAATCCCTCGTTTGAACCAATTGTGCAAACGATTACCGTTGACGCACGTACGGAAATGACAGTGAACGGAAATTTTTTAGAACATGTCGGATATCTTATGTGCACCGTGACGCCGTGGGCTGAAGTGTACATTGATGAGCAATATAAAGATACAACGCCATTGAGCAAACCGATTATGGTGTCGGCGGGAAAACACATCGTGCGGTTTAAGAATTCGGCGTTCAACGATATTGTGAAAGAAATTTCCATTGCACCGAAAGATACTATTCTACTATCAATTACCTATACCAAGTGAAGAACATCTTTGTAGTTACCATCGCCATCGTTTGTACTGCTGTCGTGTCTTCTGCGCAGAACAGCGCGTCAGTTGATTCAACACTCCGCACTATTGAATCTCTCTACAACAATGCTCGATACGTTGATGCCGAACTTGAATCGCGGCGATTACTGGAAGAGTCATCTATAAGCGACTCTGCAAAAGTACAGATTGAAAAATGGATTGCCTTTTCGCTCATTGCACAGGGTAAACCCACCTCTGCCCGGGAACGATTTGTGCACCTTCTTTTCCTCAATCCTGATTTTGATCTTGACCCTGTGCTGACTTCTCCGAAAATTCTTTCTGTCTTTAATGATGCGAAGGCAAAATTTCTTTCGCTCAAAAGATTGCAGTCGGATACAATAACGGTGGTTTCCAAGAACGCGCATCGCGCCATTACGTATCGCACGCTGATATTTCCGGGGTGGGAGCAATTGTACCACGGAAGAATGACCAGCGGTTCCCTCTTTCTCGGTGCAGGAATTGCCACACTTGGGGCAGGTCTCACCTATGAAGTTCTTCGCGCGGATGCCAGGGAACAATATTTGAACGCGACGCAACCATCCGATATTGCTTCAAAGTATGATGCGTATAATTTCTATCGAAAAGCAGAAATGTATTCATTCATCGGTTTCGCTTTGGTCTATCTTGCATCGGAAATCGATGTGCTGACGTATTCTGATGCGTCGCCGATTGTACTCTATCCGTCGTCCAATCAGTTTTCACACGGCCTACTTACACTTTCCATTAGATTTTAGTATGCATCTGATGCGGCTTCCTGCGCAAAATTTGCATGATAAGCAGAAGAGATTTGCCAAAAATGAAAAATTCAATTGTTTTTTCGTTGGCACGTAGATTGCAAGAGAAGTGGTGTCGTTCTATCATGCTTCAACGTTATACCCACACCGGACTGTTTGTTCTTCCCTTTACAAGCAGTCCGGGGACAATTAACCGCCGAATGGCGATGTGAAATTTTCAGACCAATATCAGTAGAGAGGAGAGTTCATTATGAAACGTTTACTTACTGTGTTTTTACTGTTGGCAACAGGAGTGGTGAGTGGTTTGGCGCAAACGCAGGATCCTTCCTTTAAACTGTTTGCTGTTAAAGTAGAACTTTCCGGTGAAGTGAAGTTGGCATGGACGCGTCCTGCTGGCGCACCAAGCACAACAACGTACGAAGTGTACCGTGCTATGGTGTCGGATTCAATGACGTTTACTCTTGTTACAACAACAAACGATACGGCATACATTGACAAAGTTCCCACCGTAATTACCACCATTTCTAACAGTTATGCGTACTATGTGTTGGCAAAGTTCAGCACCACCATAGTGAAATCGAATGTTCTGATTCTGCCGGTACCGGGCATTCCGCCGGTGGGTGCATTTAGGTTGGAAGGGAACATTACAGAGAACGGAAAGGTGAAACTCGAGTGGGAAACGCCGCCAATCGACGATTCGATAGAATACTACCTTGTATTCCGCGTAATGCTTATGAACAACATGCCGCCGGCCCGTATTGAAAAAATTGATTCAACGACTGCTCTTTGGTCGGTAACGGATATTCCGTGGTCGTATATTCTTCCCGGTACTTCTGCACGCGCTAACTATTATGTAAAGGCAAAAGTCCTTGGCGGCGAGTTCTTAACCAGCACAATGGTAAGTTTAACATTCCAGAGACCTGATCGCGACGAAGTAAAATTTGTTTCTACTCCACCTAAATACGGACAGGTAGGAAAGATGTACGAGTACACGGCACATGCCGTATCCAGCGATCCAACAGCGGTAATTCGATACTATGGCGAAGCAAAGCCGTTGATGATGACAGCAGGGTCTGGCTTTAAGATTGATTCTGTAACCGGCGTTGTAAATTGGACACCGCAAAACAAAGGTATCTACTATGTTCATATCGTTGCTGTATCTAACAAAGGCGGCAAAGCACGACAGGAATATACAGTGACAGTTGCCGGCGGCAATGGTATTGTGCAAGGGAAAGTAACCGACACCGACAACGTGGCTATTGCAAAAGCGTTGATTGAATTGTTCAAAACGGAAAATTCCACTTCTTTATCGTTTACCTATTCCACCTTTACCGATGAGAATGGCAATTACCGCATCAATCGCGTTGATCCCGGTTCATATAAACTTCGCGCTTCGGCGCCGGGCAGATACCAAAGTCAATGGTATGACGGGAAGAGAGAAGCGAGTCAAGCCGATATTATTACAGTTGCCGATTCTCCTGCGGTTACCATCGCGAACTTTAAATTGCGCGGTAAAAAAGAGAATCAACTTCGCTTTACCGTTACAGGGAGAGTTACCGATACAGCCGGTTTTGCCATTGTGGGGCGTGAGTGCCGCGTAGTTTTTGTCCGCGCTGAATTTGCGCTCAACATCGGCGCCGGATTGCATATGTTTGGCGAAAATATGCAGAGGTATTTTGAGTTGTATGGAAACGGCGATTTCCGTCTCGAAGGGAATTCTGAATTTGTCTTCAAGACAAAACCAGATTCACTCGGCAACTACACACTTGATTTGCCTGCCGGTTCGTACATTGCCTTTGCGCGTGCGAAAGGGTACGAAACGGAATTCTACTATGAACAGTCGAGCATCCTAACGGCAGACATCATTCTTGTTCCCGATCCGCGCGTGTCGCCGTTGCCGTCAAAATATAACTTTACGCTCGCTCCGCTTCCTCCGGTAGTGCTGGGTGAAATACATGGTGCTGTGATTGATTCGGTAAAAGATATTGTTGTCCCAGCACGTGTACTTGCATTTCGCGACAGGTGGTTCAATAGCGATAATTACCCTGCAGCGCGTGTGTATATTACCGACACTGACTCAACCGGACATTATGCGTTTACAGAACTGCTTCCCGGCAAGTACATCGTCATGGCAGTGCCGCTTGGCAGATATGCGCCAGCATTCTATTCCGATGACACATCAAATATGAGATGGAAAAAAGCCACGAAAATTGAAATCAACGGGAACAGTGTTGACAACATCAACATCTACGTCCGACCGTTCGGTCCTTATGCAAATGGCTACACAGGTATTACCGGTTCAGTAACGGTGAACGGCGGCAGCGGAATGATGCAAGGTTCACTGAAAGCAGGAGCAATGGTATATGCGTACCGTAATGGTGAAATCGCCGGATATGCAATTACAAACGCTTCGGGGAATTATACGATTTCCGGTTTGGCTCCCGGCATGTATTCTGTGTTTGCCGATAAAGCCGGCTACCATGAATCAGCAGTGATGAATGTGAATGTTGGATACTCATCCACAGGCGCTCCCATGAGCGGCAGTGCAGACTTTACACTTAATTCTGTACTCAGCGTCTCACTGGATCGCAGTGTGATTCCAACCGAATACGTTTTGCATCAGAATTATCCCAATCCGTTTAACCCGATGACGACAATCAGTTACACACTACCGAGCGCCGGCAATGTTTCGTTGAAGGTGTATGATCTGCTGGGCAAAGAGGTGGCCACGCTCATCAATGGGTATCAGCAATCTGGTACGTACAGCGTAACCTTCAATGCTTCTACGCTGGCAAGCGGTGTGTATTTCTATCGACTTGAGGCAGGGAGGCACACACTGGTAAAGAAGATGGTGCTGTTGAAGTAATACCGAAGAATAAATGCAGCGTAAAAGACTTCAAAGAGGCAGTATAAACACTGCCTCTTTTTATGCCATATTTTAGAACTGAACTCAAATTTTATGAAAGA
>JBFMDF010000208.1:0-4512 GCA_040753935.1 Bacteroidota bacterium
CCCGCGCGCGGTCGCGTGAACCAACGTACGCGTCTGCAAGTTTCTTGCCGATGCCTTTCCAATTCTTTTCGAATTTTCTCTGCTCATCTAACATACGGGGAAAGTCAAGCGCTTCTATTCCTGAAGACGAAAGGAGTGCGATATTATCGTTCACTGAGCGCTTAATGTTGCTAAGAACGTTGTTCTTTTCCAGAGAACTGAGTTTTCTCATATCGCCCGATGAAAGCCGTTGTGTATCGTACTGCACAAAAAGACTGTCGACAAGGGCGAAGACTGCGGCATCCCGTTTGGCAATCTTGTCCTGTAATTCGGCAACCGTCTTTCGCAGTGCCGTCATTTCATTCTTCAATGAATCTATTTTCTTTAACAACATTGCGTTTTCACTGCTGAGGGCATCTATTCGGCTGGAAAGTTCTCTCACTTGTGCTTCCAGCGCTGCAATACGTCCTTGGCTTTCGGCAAGTTCCTGAGATTCTTTCAACTGGTCTTCCAGTTTTGCAATTGTTTCATCATATCCGTCGGGATAGACGCTCTTGTTCAGAAAATCTCTGTGCGGTTGAAATTCGTTCTTGAATGCCGCTACTTTCTCCGCCAACGCACCGATTGTTGTAGAGTCGGCCGTTCGCAGGTCTTTCATGAGCGTCTTAAATCCTTTTTCAAAATCGCGTTTGATTTCGGAATCGGAGCGTTGCGCCCATACCGTTGACGCACCGATGACGAGTGTGAGAAGAAAAACGAAAGTCTGTTTCATTTGGCACCTCCTTGTTGAACGCCCCCTTTAGTCAATTGAAGTTTTGCGCCGTTATTCAACAGTTCAATGTATGTATCGCGTTGATTGAACTTTGGATCGCTCATCGGCTTTTCCGGCGAAACAGCAATGGTGTTGCTCAACGAGAGCGAACCGTCGCCGTGTTGAAAAACATACACATTCTTAAAGTGCGGCGCGGTAATGTAATAAAATCCGGCTTTGTCCCGAATAACACGAACAGTTTTTGCATTTTTTACGGCCATTGTGTCGGCGGCAAATTCTTTTGTCAGCAATGGTTTAACATTAAACTCCATGCTGTATCGTTTTGCGCTGACCATGCCGTTGGATCCGATGTCGAGGATTTCTTCTGATGCCCAGGAGAAATCAACCGGCTGTAATTGCAACGAAGCGCATCCGGTTAGGAGCGTCGCCAGCATAACAATAAGCGAGTGGGTGGTTTTCATTAGTCTTCTCCTTCTTAATATGATAAGTTATTTCTTCCCCTTGTTCTTTTTCGATTTACCTAACGGTTTTTGTGTAGCTTTACCCGATGGTGTAGCATTCTTTGGTACGGATTTTTTCTGATTGTTGCCAGTTAATTTTTCTTTATCGTTTGTTTGATTAGACGATTCATCCGCGCTCTTTGTTTCCTCCATCGTGGTTTGCTTGCCGCGAGATTTTTCCGCCGCTTCCAATTGTTTATCCTCTTCATCTTCTGAAGTAACAATAGCAATAGCCGTTACTTTATCTTTCTCCTCTAATTTAATCAACCGAACGCCGGAGGTGTTTCTTCCTGAAACGCGAATATCTTTTGCGCTTTGGCGAATTACCATTCCGCTGGACGTTACGACAACAACATCATCAGTGTCTTGCACCTCTTTAATGGCTATCATCTTTCCGGTTTTTTCCGTTGCCCGCAGTGTGGCAATTCCTTTTCCGCCGCGATGGCTGACGCGGTACTCTTCCAATTCAGAACGTTTGCCGTAACCGTTTTCGGTGGCAACAAGCAGTGTGGTCTTTAACCGTTTCAGCGCAACCGCGCCGATTACTTTATCTCCTTTTTCAAGTCTTATAGCGCGAACTCCAGAAGCGCCGCGTCCCATTGCTCGCACTTCGCTTTCGGGAAAGCGAATGGCGATTCCTTCGTGGGTACCGATAATAATATCGTGAGTACCGTCCGTTAACTTAACATCGCACAGTAAATCTTTTTTGTCAAGCGAAATCGCCGCAATGCCGTTCCGGCGAGGATTGCTGAATTCCGTCAGCGAAGTTTTCTTCATCTGTCCCTGTTCAGTCACAAAGAAGACAAATTGTTTATCGTTGAATTCCCGCACGCTTAAGAACGCGGCGATGTTCTCGTCGGGCTCTTTAGCAATCAAATTGGTAATGGCTTTCCCTTTCGATGTGCGTCCGCCTTCGGGCACCTCAAACACTTTTAACCAGTAGCACTTTCCTTTATCGGTAAAGAAAAGAATGTAGTTGTGCGTGCTGGCGATGAACATGTGCTCGATGAAATCTTCTTCCCGTGCCGCCGCTCCTGTTACTCCTTTTCCTCCTCGCGATTGTCGACGATATCCGCTGACCGGAAATCGTTTAATGTAACCGGCGTGGGATATTGTGATGACAACATCTTCTTCGGCAATCATATCTTCAATTTTGAACTCTGTTTGTTTCATCACAATTTCGGTGCGGCGTTTGTCGCCAAATTTTTCCTTAATCGCAAGCAGTTCTTCTTTGATGATCTGTAATTGTAACTGTTTGCTGCCGAGAATTGCTTTCAATTTGTTAATGAGTTTAATGGTTTCTTTATATTCATCTTCAATTTTCTTTCGTTCTAATCCTGTCAGGCGCTGCAAGCGCATATCGAGAATGGCCTGCGCTTGAATTTCCGACAGTTTGAATTTCTTCATCAATCCTTGTTTGGCTGTCTCGACGTCTTTCGATGCTTTAATCAGTTTAATGATTGGATCGATGTTATCTAAAGCGATGATATACCCTTCAAGAATATGCGCCCGTTTTTCCGCCGCATCCAGATCGAATTTTGTTCTTCGCACAACTACTTCGTTGCGATGTTCGATGAAGTGGTGCAGCATATCGCGCAGCTGAAGCACTTGCGGTCTTCCGTCAACCAACGCCAGCATAATAATGCCGAACGTTGTTTGCATCTGTGTAAGTTTGTACAGGTTATTCAACACTACGCTGGCGTTTGCATCGCGCTTTAAATCAATGACGATTCGCATGCCGTCGCGGTCTGATTCGTCGTTAACTCCGGCGATATCGTCGATTTTCTTTTCGCGAACTAACTCGGCGATTTTTTCGATGAGCGATGCTTTGTTGACCTGGTAGGGAATTTCCGAAACAATGATGCTTTGACGGTCATTTTTTCCTGTCTCAATAGTTGCTTTGGCGCGCAAGGTAATTTTTCCGCGGCCGGTTTTGTACGCCTCTCTGACTCCGTCGTAACCATAAATTATTCCGCCGGTTGGAAAATCCGGAGCTTTGATGTACTTCATCAACTTTTCGTTGTCGATGTTTCGATCGTCAATCATGGCAATAATGCCATCGATCACCTCAGACAGATTGTGCGGCGGAATATTGGTTGCCATACCAACCGCAATACCGCTGGCGCCGTTGATGAGAAGATTTGGAATGTTAGCGGGTAATACGGTTGGCTCTTGCAGTGTATCGTCAAAGTTCGGTGTGAAGTTGACGGTATTCTTTTCCAGATCGCGCAACATTTCTTCGGCAACGCGAGTCAACCGTACTTCGGTGTAACGCATTGCGGCGGGCGAATCTCCATCCAGCGAACCAAAGTTACCTTGTCCATCTACCAGTGTGTAGCGAAGCGAAAAATCTTGCGCCATTCGTACGATGGTATCGTACACCGCTGTATCACCGTGGGGGTGATACTTGCCAAGCACTTCGCCAACAACACGAGCACTTTTTTTGTACGGACGATTCGGTGCAAGTCCGAGATCGTTCATTGCATACAATACGCGGCGATGCACGGGTTTCAACCCGTCGCGCACATCGGGGAGCGCTCGCGAAACAATAACCGACATCGAGTAATCGATGTACGATCCTTTCATTTCATCTTCAATATCTACCGGAATTATCTTTTCGTTTGTTTGAGCCATTTACTTTTTCTTTGTTTTTGTTAAATCTCAATTTCAAATTTATTGTTCTGCCTTAGCACATGTGTGTTTTTTTCTTTCGCGTCGTTGCTACACATCCAAGTTACGTACATACTTTGCATTCTTTTCAATAAATTCGCGTCTCGGTTCTACTTCGTCGCCCATAAGAATTGAAAACGTTCTGTCGGCATCTGCCGCATTTTCTATGGTCACCTGAAGGATCGTGCGTGTTTCCGGATTCATCGTCGTTGCCCAGAGTTGCTCGGGATTCATTTCGCCGAGACCTTTGAATCGTGAAATAACGACTCCATCTTTTATCGTTGCTCCTTCTTCTGTTATCTCTTCACCGCTATCCGACTTTTTTTCTTTCTTTTCACTGCGCAGACGTTTCAGGAGTTCATCGCGTTCTTCGTCGTCGTACGCATAGAGTTCCGTTTTTCCTTTTTTAAGTTTGTACAACGGCGGTTGAGCAATATATACGTGACCAAGTTCTATCAACGGCTTCATGTGTCGGAAAAAGAGCGTCAACAGTAGGGTGCGAATATGGGAGCCGTCAACATCCGCATCGCACATAAGAATAATTTTATTGTACCGAAGTTTTTCTACGTTGAAATCGGCATCAACGCCGGT
>JBFMDF010000209.1:0-4504 GCA_040753935.1 Bacteroidota bacterium
GAAAACAATTCATCAAAGCAACGGTGCTTGGTATCGTTGTAACGCTCTCAAAACAGATGAGAGAATATGCGCCGTTGAACAACAATCTACCGCTGGCGAACATGATTGAAGAGACATGGAAAAACATCGACACTCTGTATCCAGGGTTTCCTTTCAGCAACTACGACATGTTTGTCGTCTTTCATGCCGGTGTTGGAAAAGATGTTGACCTTCGTGCTACGCTCGGATACGATCCGACACCGTACGACCTTCCATCGCTCTACTTTAATTTGAGCGCTTTCAAAAATGTTTTTGGAGCCACGTTTGAAGGAATTGCGGTACAGAATTCTACTTTCAAAATAAAAAACACAGCCGTGCTACCCGAAACGGAAGTGAGAAAAATTCCTTCCATTGGCGGCGACTTTACGTTGAAACTTGGAATGAATGGATTGCTCGTTGCCAGCATAGCCAGCCATCTCGGTTTGCCCGATTTGTTCGATACAGAAACAGGCAAAACAGCCATCGGAAGATTTGGGCTGATGGATGGACAGTCCATCTTTAGTTTTTCCGGCATGTGTCCGCCGGAGCCGAGTGCATGGGAAAAAATCTATATGGGTTGGGCAACACCGATTGAGGTGTACGGCAACCGTACGCTTTCAGTGCCTGCGGCAAGTTTGTATGAGACGGGGAATGACACGATCTACAAAATTCCAATCAGTGCAAAGGAGTATTTTCTTGTAGAAAACCGTCAGCGCGATGCCAACGCCAACGGCAGTACGGTAACAATGAAATGGAATGGACAAATTATAACAAAAACATTTTTGCGGGATGAGAACTATTACTCTAATACGAATATCGATTCCATTTACGGCATTGTACTGGATGTTGATGAATTAGATTGGAGTTTGCCCGGTATCATCAACGCCAACAATAACTATCACGGCGGTATTCTCATCTGGCATATTGATGAAACTATCATTGACAAAAATCTCGCAGTGAATAAGATCAATGCTAATCCTTATCGGCGTGGTGTTGATTTGGAAGAAGCGGATGGTTCGCAGGATATTGGTCAATCGTACGATCTGACCAGCCCCGGTGCCGGCAGTGAAGACGGTTCGCCGATTGATTATTGGTTCAATGGGAATATTTCGCCTGTCTATAAAAATATTTTTTCTGAAACGTCGCACCCTAATTCGCTCAGCAATACGTTGGCGCAGTCGCACATAACGCTCAAAAATTTTTCCACATCATCGCCGCGTATGACGTTTGAAGCGCAGGTGGGGAGCGCACACATTCAATTGCTGAAAGTCATCAAGCGTACGAATGTGAAATTCGACAACAACGACGCTCCGACAACTGCAGATTTGAACGGTGACGGCAAAGAGGAATTGATTTTTACTTCCGGCGATTCTATTTATGTGTTGAATGATTCGCTGAAACCGTTCTTAAACAATTCAACCGGTTTATTTTCACCCAAAGGCGGAAGGTTTCAACCAACCACACTTCCTTTCGTCAACAACCCAAATCATCAGCGCAACATTGTCGGCATTCATCAAAATGCAATTATTGTTTTTCACAACGTTGATGGAAACAATGATGGACTGGCTGACAGTTTGTTTGTGTTGACAACGGCAAATGATATTACAACACCGGCGACAACCTACATCACTAATGTTGGAACTGCGCTGGCACAGAGTCATATTATTGTCGGTGATAAGAGTGGGAAACGAATTAATCCGTATATGCTGACCATAGGGGCTTGGAAGGTTGACTCTACGCAGGAGTTGTACCAGCAGTTGATAGGAGTGTCTTCCTTTGCCAGCAATTTCGTTTATTCTTTTGATACACTGAGCCGTTTTGCGTCTAAAATTGGTTTTGGAGGGAAAAAAATTAAAGCGCTAACTGTAGGGAACTTTTCTACTATCATTGCATTACTTGACGATAATTCCTTCGCTCGAGTCTCGTTGAGTAATCCGAATAATATTTCTTACTACAGCATTCCTACCACTGTTACTTCAAGTTTTGCACTGTCTGATATTAACGGGGACAATAAATTGGATATTCTCGCCGCCGGAGGCAATAAATTTTTTGCATTGAATGACAACGGAGTGATGATCGAGAATTTCCCCATTACGATACCAGACGGCGGGACAGTTGTTGGTAGCCCCGTCGTGGTCAAACTCACCGGTTCGAATGAAACTGCAATTCTCTTTGGCAGCACAAACGGTCAACTCTACGCATACACTTCAAAAGGAAAAATGATTGATGGGTTTCCTTTGCAAACAGGCGGAATAGTCTCCTCGCCGGTGTTGTGGGGAGATAAACTTGTCGTTGCCTCATCAGATACTTCTGTGTATGTGTGGAAAACAGGAAATCTTTTTGATACGTCACAAGTGCTATGGGGAAATTTTCTGGCAGACAAAAACCATACGAATTATTTAGCGTATGCCGGTATATTTACTCCCAAGTCCTCTGAACTTCTGCCAAAGTCATTTGCCTATAATTGGCCCAACCCGGTGTACGGAAGCACAACAAATATCCGATACTATCTGGGACAGCCGGCGTCAGTTACCATTAAAATCATCAACATGGCAGGCGAACTCGTTGATCAGTTGCAGGGAACGAACCACGTCGGTATGGATAACGAAGTGATGTGGGATGTGTCGAATGTTCAAAGCGGTATGTACTTTGCACACATTACCGCAAGCGGCAACGGCGGAGTGCAACGTCAAATCATCAAAATTGCTGTGGTGAAGTAACAATGAAAAATTGGTGCTCTACGTTTACTATTTCTCACGCAACACGAAAATCACTCTCCTTGTTTTTTCTTCTTTCTTTTCTTGGTGCGATATTGGTCGCGCAGGAAGAGTATCACTACAACCACGGCGAATTGAACTGGCAAACGCTGGAAACAGAGCATTTTTTTGTCCATTACCATAATGGTGCAGAACGAACCGCACGCGTTGTAGCAAAAATTGCCGAAGATATTTACGGTCCCGTTACAGCATTGTATCAGCACGCCCCCGATCAGAAGGTGAGCTTTGTTATTAAGGACTACGACGACTATTCCAACGGCGCGGCATATTTTTATGATAACAAAATAGAAATCTGGGCACCCGCATTGGATTTTGACCTGCGGGGTACACACAACTGGCTGCGCAACGTTATCACGCACGAGTTTACGCATATTGTGCAAATACAAACCTCGATGAAGTTTGGGAGAAGGTTTCCCGGATTTTATTTTCAGTGGCTGAACTACGAAGAAGAACGCCGACAGGATGTTCTTTACGGCTATCCGAACACGGTGGTTTCGTATCCGATTTCTGGTTTTGTAATTCCCAGTTGGTTTGCCGAGGGAGTCGCACAATATAATCGTCCCGAATTGAGTTACGACTATTGGGATTCGCACCGCGATATGATTTTGCGGATGTATGCGCTTGATGGAAATATGTTGTCGTGGAGCGAAATGAGTGTTTTCGGCAAAACATCGCTCGGGAATGAATCATCGTACAATGCCGGGTTTGCTCTGACAAAATATATTTCCGAAACATACGGGCGCGATGCTATTCCACGCATTGCACGGAATCTTTCTCGTGTCAACATGGTAACGATTGATCAAGCTATTGAACGCGCCATCGGCAAAAGCGGCAGCGAATTGTATGACGAATGGAAACAGCACGTAACAGAAGATTACAAACGCCGTACTGCTCCTATCCAGTCGCTAAAAGTAGAAGGGGAAACAATTGCCGATGTTGGTTTTGGGAATTTCTATCCGACATTTTCCCCTGATGGAAAAAAGATTGCCTATACGTCAAATAAGAGAGCAGACTATTTTGGAGTTTCATCGCTGTATGTGTACAATCTTGAAACAAAGAGCGAAGTAGAAATTATCAGTAATGTTCGCTCATCGCTGGCATGGTCGCCTGATGGACGAAAAATTTATTACTCTAAAATTACACACGATAATCCCAACGGCTCGCAAGTATCCGATCTCTATGTTGTCAATCTGGACACAAAAGAAGAGATGCGCTTAACCTATGGAGCGAGAGCACAGAATCCTTCATTATCGTATGATGGTACCAGACTCTGTTTTGTTGTCGGCAGCGACGGAACGACAAACGTTGCCATTTCCGACACGCTTGGAAAGAATATCCGTCAGGTCACTCAGTATAAAAACGGAGAGCAAGTCTACCTTCCTAAATGGTCGCCGTACGGAAGAACGATTACGTACGGTTTTTCAAAAAAAGATGGACAGGATATTGCCGTTGTCAATATTGAAGATGGTCGTACGTGGTTTGTGCTCGATACAGAAGCCGATGAACGCCATCCCTTTTACAGCGCTGATGGATTGTACATTTATTTTTCATCCGACGTTCATGGCATATTCAATGTTTTCCGTTACAACGTACGTACACAAATTGCCGAGCAGTTGACGAACGTTCTTGGTGGGGCGTTCATGCCGTCGGCAAACCGGGAAGGGGATATCGTGTTTGCCTCATACACATCGTCGGGATATAAAATTAAC
>JBFMDF010000210.1:0-4493 GCA_040753935.1 Bacteroidota bacterium
AAGGCACGAAATTTCTTTCGTGCCTTTTTGCTTGAGAGGAGTATCGTTTCCTACTTGAGCATCATCATCTTCATTGCCTTTTCAACATTTCCTGCTGTCATCTTGAAAATGTAGGTTCCGGTTGCAACTTGCCGTCCGCTGTTGTCGCGACCGTTCCACACCACCTGATGCGTTCCCTTCGCATACTCTTCGTTATTGATGAGAGTTCGCACTTCTTTGCCTAACATGTCGTAGATTTTTGCTGTTACTTTTTTCTGCAAGGGAAGAACAAAAGAAATGGTGGTTGATGGGTTAAACGGATTCGGATAATTCTGATTTAAGATGTAATCATCAGGAGTAATCACAACCATATCATGCGGATTGACAGAGCCGATAGCATCCCGTTCGAGCGAGCGGAATGACCATTTTTTCGGGTTTGTTACTTTCTTTGTAGAGTCTGTAACAAACGCAGTGTCTTTCCACGTTTTCCAAGTATACGTTACCGAATCGATAAGCGATTGGTAGGGAAGAATGATTTCAATTCTGCCGTCGCCGTCAATATCAATCGGTTTTGACATTTTCGAAACAAATCCTTCACCGATTGTTCGAGTAGTATCTTTCACTCCGGCAGAATCGCGGTAGGTGACTGTTCCATACGTAGTGCTTTCGCCTGTGTAGTAAACTTTGCGAGTGTAGTTGGCTGCATCTTGAATTGAGCCGCTACCGTTGTATTCAACCCCAACGACGTTACTGGGATATGATGAGCCGATTAAAATTTCTTGCTTTCCATTTCCATCAAGATCTGCCACAACGCCTGTAAAACTTGAAATTGGATTACCTGTGGTTGATTGTGATACTGCCGCCATCGCTCTTCCAACGTGAGAGGAATCAGCTTTTTGAACATCATCTCCCGGCTTGTAGTTGATGACGAATAAGGAACCGTCGTATTGTGGGTCTAACGAACTATAGAGCGGTAGATACACTTCTTGATTGTTATCTTTGTCTAAGTCAGCAACAATACCGCCAAACAATGCCACATAGTCTAATCCTGGGGTGATATTGAAGTATTGATTGCCGCGTGAAGTTCCGCCGGTGGTATCGGGAAGGACATAGGTATCCGCTCCTGTTACTTTAATGACCCAATAATCTAACTCTTGCCAGTTGTGGCAAACAAGTTCTAATTTCCCATCCCCGTTTAAATCGGCAGGATGAATTGCGTATGGCGAACCGCCGCCAAATTTGACACTTGCCTGACGTCCTGCACTCCCCTCAATTTGAAAACTCGCAAATCCTTGATCTTCAAATTCCCATTGTCCGACAGCAGAGATAACAAGGAAGTCGTCATTTACAGTACCACTAAGATTTTTAGGAGTAACTAATTCTTGAACGCCATCACCATCGACATCCATCACTTCAAACTGTTCAACGGTGAGTTGCAATCCTCCTTCATTTGGTGTTCCTGCTAATCCGCCAAAATTTGGACCATAGGGAACATTGGCAGGAATGAATGCCGAGGGTTTGGTCCCGAATTTATGACTTCCATTAACACCATCCCATTCAAAAACAAGGAAACCACCGGTTGAACCACCACGAGGGAATATGATTTCTCCCTTTCCGTCATCATCCATATCTCCATGTCTGATAGTGCGCGGAGTAGATGCACCGCCAGCACCGTATGGTAATCCGGTCAGTGTATCTAAGCGGGGCGAAGACCAAATCCATTCCAATGTATCATTTCCTACTGCTTGAAATGCATGAACACGGCCAGTTTTTGTGTAGTCGGTAACAAAAATCTCGGGTTTACCATCCTTGTCGAGGTCTGGCGCTACCCAAGAACCTCGAATACCAATATCGCCGAAGTAGGCGCTATCGGGACGAGTTGTTGTCAGTTTCGGAGTGAACTTTGCACCAATGTGAACTTGTGCGGTTAACAATGTTGCACCCAAAAGCGACAAGAAAACAAGAGTAAATACTTTTCTCATGTGTTTCTCCTTTTGTAGTGAGTGTTTTTGGTGGATTGGGGTTGGTTGCTTCTGCTGTAGAAAAATAACCATTTCTCTACAGCAATGCAAGAAATTCACCAAAGTTTTTCTTCTTCCTCCTTTGAATTCTTCTCCACATTTGGTATTTTCACCAGAACAATAACAACATCTGCAGTGAACACTTCAGCACTATTTCATTCCGCATCTACAGTTTTAATTATTAAACCCCGCGCCATTGGCGACGTACTACTGTCAACACCAGTTGTTTCAAATTTGAAACGAGCATTTCCCACGGTTGCAATAGATTTTTTATGCGAGCATTTTGCTGCTGATGTAGTAAAGGGAAATATGGATATTCGCGAGGTACTAACGTTCAACAAGAACAACGATTTAACAGCATCGATTATTGCCACAGTGAGGAAGAGGCACTACGATGTTGTGATCGATCTTTTTTGCAATCCGCGAACTGCACTTATTACATTTTTCAGCGGCGCTAAACATAGAATCGGCTTCCCCTTCCGAGGCAGAGCTTATGCCTACAACATTCACATTCCGCCACGGGGAGGAGAAGTTCACAATGTTGATTTTAATTTGGATGTGTTGAGGACATTCAATATTCCTGTCGTTGATACTCAACCTGTTTTCCCGTTAAATGATGATGTACGACAATTTGCAGAATCATGGTTCGAAAAGCAGGGGTTAAAAGATTCGATAACCGTTGGTATTAATCCAAGCGGCGGATGGTACACAAAAAAATGGAAAAACGAATCATTTGCACAACTTGCCGATGCTATCGTGGAATGGAAGGGATGGAATATCCTCTTCTTTTGGGGACCGGGAGAATATGATGAGATCCAAAACATTCGTTCACGAATGAAACATCAAAGCAGAGTTATTCCTCACACATCGCTGAAGGAAATGGGTGCATTACTTCAGCAATGTCAGTATCTTATTAGTAATGATTCCGGACCAATGCATATTGCGGCATCACTCGGCGTTCCTACACTCGGTATTTTTGGTCCTACGAATCCGTTTCTGCAGGGACCGTACGGTGACAACAATGCATGGGTTCGCAAGGAAGAATTGGATTGTCTTGCATGTAATCTCACCACTTGCCCGATAGGCAACGTTTGTATGACAGAACTTTCGGCAGACGTAGTTTTTGAGGCATTCAAAAAATTAGTTGATGAAGTCAACACATAGGGTAGCAACAAACCATCGACAAGTATGAAAAAGAAAAAAAACAGACAAACAACTCAGAAAAAATTGATTATCCCTGATTGCAAACATTTTACCGGCTATAAACCGTGTTTTCCAGGTACTACCTGTTACAAAGGATGTGTAGATAACGATCCTATCGGAAAACGAATCCTTATCGTCAATCTTGATGCAATGGGAGCGGTTGTTCAAACTACAGCAATGCTTCCGGCAATTAAGCGCAAATATCCGGAAAGCCATATTTCATGGATTACATTGAAAAATGCATATCGTCTTCTCGATAACAATCCATATGTCGATGCTGTATATGTGTGGGAACCGGAAAGTTGGATGATCCTGGAAGAAATGGAATTTGATATTTTGTATCAAACAGACAAGACAAAACGGTCATGCGCTTTTGGAAATCGCATCAACGCAAAAGAAAAATTAGGATTCGGTCTTAACAAGCGCGGGCAAATTATTCCACTCAACAAAGAAGCAGAATACAGTTACATTTTAGGTCTTGATGATGACTTGAAATTCAAGAAAAATCAAAAATATGGCACGCAGATTCTTCAGGAAGCAATGAAGTTGAAGTTTCAGCGTGATGAGTATGTTCTTCACCTCTCCGAAGAAGAGCAAAAATTCTGCGAACAGTACAAACAGGAGCATGGGTTGAATACTGTTGATTTAGTTGTCGGATTTAATACCGGATGCTCCTTATTGTATCCGAACAAGAAAATGACCATTGAGCAACACGTTGCATTGATCAATCAGTTAGCCGAGGTCAGTAATATTCGTCTTGTACTTGTCGGTGGTCCCGAAGATACTGAGCGGAATGCTGAAATAGTTCGTCGTGTAGGAAGTAAAGTGTTAAACACGCCGACAACGGAAGGTGTTCGCCGCGGCATCTGTTACGAAAATATTTGCGACGTTATTATTACGGGCGATTCATTTGGTATGCACGTTGCGATTGGATTGAAGAAATATGTTATTGCCTGGTTCGGATTGAGTTGCTGGAGTGAAATTGATTTATACGACCGAGGTATCAAACTCATTCCCGAAGGATTGTTCTGCGCTCCCTGCTGGAAAAAAGAATGCCCCTACAACCTTGAATGTATTCAAATGATTGATGTAGAGAGAATTGTCACAGAAGTAAAAAAACTTGCCGCTATTCGCGGAGATGTCTTTGTAAAAGCTGTGCGATAATTCCAGCAGTGAGGAAAAAGAACTGTTCTGTTTCAGGGGATTACTTCTTCACACCTTTCTCTGCAAGGTAGTCCGCAAATTTTTGTTTGAGATACCGCTCTTCGTTGATGTATCGCAAAACATGAA
>JBFMDF010000211.1:0-4463 GCA_040753935.1 Bacteroidota bacterium
AAATTCCGGCGGCGCTACTTCATTGTACTTTTCCAGAGATGACTCCTTAAACGCGAGCACTTTCATCATACACTCGGTATATGTTGAGCCTTCAAAGATTCGTTCGCCACTCAACACTTCAACAAGAGTAACACCGAGCGCAAACAAGTCAGTCCGTGCATCAATCTTGTCGCCTTGCACTTGTTCGGGAGACATATAAGCAGGCGTACCTACTACCATTCCTTCCATTGTTACCGTAGGAGAAAGTGCAAACGAGGCAAGTCCGAAATCGGTTACTTTCACAGTGCCATTGTTACTGACAAGAATATTCCCCGGTTTAATGTCTCGGTGAATGACCCCTTTCTCGTGTGCAACGGATAATCCGCGCAGAACATGCGCGGCTACTTTCTTTGTAAACTCGAATGCTCGATATTTGCCCTCCGCTATAACATCTTTCAGCGATTTTCCGTCAACAAATTCCATTACGATTGCAGGCGCTCCCTCAACTTCCGTCAAATCGTACACCTGAACAATATGTTCGCTCCGCAGGGCGGCGCATGAACGCGCTTCACGAATGAATCGTTCCCGAACAACAGGATCGTGAGCAAGATGTTTGTGAAGAACTTTCAACAACACGGGGCGATGCAGTACCTCATCAAAAGCGCGATATACGGCAGTGGTGCCACTCTCGCTGATTTTATGTTCTATTTTTACTTGATCGATGCGCATATGGTAGACAGACATCCATGCCCGTCATAAAGTGATCATCGGTCAGACAAGAATGTCTAACCGACCAGTGAATTCATTATTCGCTTCCCCATTCTTTCAATCGATATTGCAGCCACCGCAACGACACACCGAGCCGTTCGGCAGTACGTGTGCGGTTGCCGTTCATCTCCTTCAACGTTGCTTCGATAATTTGACGTTCGAAATCGGCAAGCGTCATTGAATGCTTCTGCAGCGCGGATGAATCTTCCGCTCCGAAGATGAAATCTTCTTTCGTCAATTGAGTTCCGCGGCACAGTACAACGGCACGTTCAATGGCGTTCTGGAACTCACGTACATTTCCCTTCCACTGGTTGGCGAGCAACAGTTGCATCGCATCGGGATGAATGCTCTCAACCGGACGCTTGTAATTTTCTGCTGCGCGTTTCAAAAAATATTTTGCCAAGAGTGGAATATCATCCCTCCGCTCGCGCAACGGCGGTAAGTGAATGCCAATCACATTCAATCGGAAATACAAATCTTCTCTGAATTTTCCGGCTTTCACTTCTGCCTCAAGGTCTTTATTGGTTGCCGCAATAACGCGGATATCGGCAACGTTGTTTTTCGTATCGCCGACCCTGCGGTACTCTTTTTCTTGAAGCAGACGGAGAATTTTTCCCTGCAAACTCAACGGCAATTCACCGATTTCGTCGAGGAACAACGTTCCGCCGTTCGCTACTTCTACCAGACCTTTTTTATCAGCGTGGGCGCCGGTAAACGAACCTTTTACATAACCGAATAATTCGCTTTCAATGAGATTTTCGGGCAGCGCTGAAGCATTCACTACAACGAACGGCTTTCCTTTTCGTATGCCGTTGTCGTGAATAGCGCGGGCAACGAGTTCTTTTCCTGTACCGCTTTCACCAGTGATAAGGACGGCGACATCTACATCCAACACGCGACGAACTATTTCAAGTGCACCCATCCATTTCTCACTTGAGCCGATAATATTGCTGAACAACTGCGGTGTTGTTACTTCGCTTTTCAACCGCACATTTTCTTTCTGCAGTGCAGCATATCGCTGGGCATTTTCAATAGCAATGGCGGAAAGATTGCCAAAGATCGTCAAGAACTTCAATGCTTCTTCCGTGAATGCTTTTCGCGATTTACTGCTGTCTAAATAAACTGCTCCGGTGATTCGTTCGCCCGTGCGAAGAGGAATACAAATAATCGACAAAATTTTCTGCGCCATAATGCTCACCGATGATTCAAACCGTTCATCACTCATCGCGTCGAACGTCAAAACCGGCTCGCCGGACTCAAGCACTTGTTTCACCACCGACGAGGAGGCGGCAAATTCGTTTCCTGCCTGTTGTGAGTTGAAATTCTTAAACGCCACGACTGTGTATCCACGTTCTGCATTTTGGTCGGCCAGCATCACAAAGCCGCGTTCGGCGGAAAGATGCATCATGGCAATCTCCAGCACTTTTTCGAGCAGTTCGGAAGGATCAAGAATTGAATTGATGGTTCTGGTAATTTCGTACAGCGCGTTGAAGTTATCTTTCTGTTCCATCATTTCACCGTAAATGAAGATTCTTTTGAACGGGCGTAGTTGCCAAAGTCGTCAACAACGGTTACAGACCATAGATAGTTGCCCGGGCTGAGTGGTGTGTCGTTACTGTCGTACGGATAGGTCAGTTTTTCATAAAACGAATTGATGCCGGTGTACGCTTTCAGCAACGTCGGCACTCCACCATCGATACGGGAAAGCGTAACAGTGTACGAAAAATTAAATGTCACCTCAGGCGGCAGCCACTTCAGTTCGAATGTTGGAAGACTGTCAGGATTCGATGGAATTGGTGTCGCTGTCTGTTCGATGACACGCGTGACAAAGAACGGAGCGCTCGTTCCTGTTGCGCCTACAGTATCGCGAGCAACAATATACAGTGGCTTCCCCACCAACCATTGAATAGTGTTGGTCGGAATGTTGTACTTGTAAATAGTCGTAATAAATTTTTTAGATTGCAGTGAGTATTCCATCGGAAATTGCAGTGTATCAACAACGAACCATACCGAGTCCAGTTCGTTGAGATTGTTCGGATCGGTAACTTCGGCGGCAACCTCGACAAAATACTGCGGGCTGGGAAAGTACTGATCGATTTTTCGAGTGAGAATACTTTGTGAGAGAACCATGGGAGCGGCATTCAAGCCACGTACGACATATGTTGTTGTCCGGTCATTCACTTCCACCTGAAATGTGTCGTTTGTAAAATTTTGTTTACTGCACACAAAACGATGAACGCCTGCAGTAAGACGATTGAACGAAAAATTTCCGAGTGAATCGGTCAGTACAAAAATGTTTTCATTTAAATTAGTTACCGTCACCCCAGCCACACCAGCCAATTGATGTGCAAGACGCACTACACCTTTCACGCTGCCTGCGGTGATGTACGCCGGCGAAAGCGGATCAAGTGGATTATCGCGGGGTGCATCGTCGATGCAGCCGACAAGAATGACCATGAAAATGAGAATGTACTGTCGTTTGTTCATTCTTCATCAATTTCGTAAAAAAAAACACAACTGAAAAGAAGAATTCGCGGAGATTAAACAAAAGGGGGTAACAATAGTTATAGAAAGAGTGTTGTGGGGGTAGAAACCGCTTTCTACGTGTGCAACTCTCGTTGAACGTGAGTCGCACCATTACCTGATAGTATATTGTGCAGTGCTTCACGAAGATCGGTGAAAGAAAATTTGAATCCCGCTTCGCTTAACTTCTTCGGCACTGCCCGCTGTCCTGAAAGAATGACCTTTCCCCCTTCGCCAAACATTGCCGTTAACACAAACGGCGGTACCGGTGCCCATGACGGACGGCGCAGTATGCCGCCAAACGTTTTCGCGAATTCTTTCATAGTAACAGGATGAGGGGACACGAGATTGTACACTCCACTGAACGACGTATGCTCAACCGGATACAACATTCCTCTAACCACATCGTCAATATGAATCCATGGAAGAAATTGTTTTCCCCAACCAATAGGACCGCCAAAGAAAAATTTGAAAGGAAGTCGCATTTTCGCAATCAGACCACCATTGTTTGCAAGTACTAGTCCCGTGCGCGGAGTTGCAACTCGAACGCCGAAGCGCTCTGCCTGATATGCCGCCTGTTCCCATTCCTGAACGACGTAGGCAAGATAATCATCACCGCCGGAACTTTCTTCGGTGATAATTTCATCGCCTCTGTTGCCATAAAATCCCACAGCGGAAGCAGAGAGCAGCAACTGCGGTTTCGTCCGAGCGGCGCCGATGGCTTCAACGATGAATCGCGTAGGGACAATTCTGCTGTTGAAAATTTCTTCTTTTACCCGTTCGTTCCACCGCTCTTCCGCTACATTCTTCCCTACAAGATTGACGACGATGTGCGCACCGTCGATCTCCTTCATCCACTCACCGGAAACATACGGATTCCACTGAACGTATCGAACGGTCGCATTATTCCGTTGCACAGCAGGGCGCTGCGATCGTGTCAGAACAACAATCTCATGACGCTCATGTGAAAGATACGAGAGGAGATGGGAACCGATAAATCCCGTGCCGCCGCTAACGACGAACTTCATACGTCAACTGATAGAAAGTACTCTGCGGACGGTCTCAACGATGACGTCGAATTTATACGGCTTCGTCAATACATCTTTGATACCTTTCCGCAGTAAATCTGATTTACTGGATGTATCGAGGTATCCTGATGAAACGAGAACTTTGATATCCGGATTGAGCTCCTT
>JBFMDF010000212.1:0-4431 GCA_040753935.1 Bacteroidota bacterium
AACGCCATTTTGTAGTGTTTCATTCAACGCCGTTCTGCCTAATTGTGTATCAATAGAATACGCCATCAGCAACCCTGCAGTAGCGCCGTAATTTTTTTCAAACGAGCCGGAGAGATTTGCGCTCATAATCAATTCGCGAGCGCGGGCAGGGGTAATAGAAGGAGAGGTCAACTCTTTGAGCGCATCGTTCAATGATTTTAACGCTTGCTTGGCGCTTTGCACTTGCGGTGCTGATAATTGCGCACCGCTCCGCTGTTGTAGTGAAATCAAATACGCTATTCCTTCGTTCTGCACCAATTCTGCAAGCCGCCAATACGGTGCGTACTGCAGTTGCTGTTGACGCCAGACAGGGGAGGAGCTTTGATAGATTCCAAACACGGCGTGAAATGTTTCGTGGGCAAGCGTGCTCATCATATCCACAAATTGAAGTTGTACTTCTTGGATATATTGCACCGAGCGTGCCAAGTTGACTACAATTGTCAATTCCCCTTCTCCTTCACCGACAAACCGAGGCAGGTTGTTCTCCCATGCCACACGCCGAACAAATGCGGCGGCATTTTCATTTCCCATTGCTACGAAATACACAGGAATAGAAGCGGTGATGCGGGCGTTTTGCGGGAAGAATGCTTCAATCGTTGCAACAACTCGTCTGTCAAGCTGTCTCTTCTTCGTTTCCTGAAGCAGTATTTTTATTTGTTGAAGATACTTCAGGGTCGCACTCAAACCGAACATATCAGTTGAAGTGACGGCTCCGTTGCTCAATCTCTCGAGTTCACGTACAAATTCTGTTGGCGAATACGGCTGGCGATTTTGCCCGACTCCGTCGTTCAGGTGGGCCAGCAACGCGCTGGTGGCAGCGGCTATTTGGTTGCCGCGAAGTTCCGCTACACGATTAGCGTCAGCAATCTTCCCTTCACTAAGCTCAATCAGAGCATCGACAGAAGAAAAATCTAATCGAAGGGTAACGTTAAAGTTTGGATTGGGTTGAGCAACTGTCAACGAAAGAAAACATAGTAGTGTGGAGACTGTTTTCATAGCAGACTTTTCATTCCTCTCAATGCCTGACGAATACGTTCTTCATTTTCAATGAGAGCAAAACGTACATATCCTTCACCGGCATCGCCGAACCCGACTCCTGGTGATACTGCTACTTTTGCCTTTGTTACAAGCATCTTGGCAAATTCAAGAGAGCCCATTGATTGAAATTGTTCAGGAATTTTTCCCCAAACGAACATCGACGCTTTCGGTTTGTTAATTGTCCATCCGAGTTTGCGCAATCCATCCACAAGCACGTCGCGCCGCTTTTGATATGTTGTTGTAATTTCGTGAACACATTCTTGCGGTCCATTCAATGCGGCGATGGCGGCAATTTGTATCGGCTGAAACATGCCGTAGTCGAGATAACTCTTGATCTTTACCAGTGCGCCAACAATTGTTTTGTTGCCGACGCAGAATCCTACACGCCAGCCGGGCATGTTGTAGCTTTTTGAGAGCGTATAAAATTCTACTGCCACATCTTTGGCGCTTGGTACTTGTAGAAGAGAAGGGGCTTGGTAGTCGTCAAATCCAAGATCGCCATAAGCGAGATCGTGTATGATGAACAGATTATGTTGTTTGGCAAAGAAAATTATTTTTTCAAAAAAAGAGAGATCGACAGTTGCTGTTGTTGGGTTATTGGGGAAATTCAGCACCAAAAATTTTGGTTTCGGCCACGTTTGTGTGTACGCCTGCACAATGCGGTAGTAAAATTCTTCAAACGGTTCCATAGGGATGTGAATAACCTGCGCGCCGGCAATGATGAATGCATACGGATGAATTGGATATGCCGGTGAAGGGCAAAGAATAGTATCGCCGGGTCCGGAAACTGCAAGCGCAAGATGCGACAATCCTTCTTTTGAGCCGATGGTTGCAACCGTCTCTGTTTCTGGATCGAGATCGACATTGAATTTTCGTTTGTACCAATCGCTGATGGCAAGACGAAGCTTAAGAATTCCTTTCGACGCCGAATAACGATGGTTATGTCCTTTTTGCGACGCTTCGATGAGTTTATCAACAATGTGTTGAGGTGTCGGCTGATCAGGATTTCCCATTCCAAGGTCGATAATATCTTCGCCACGGCGACGTGCTGTCATTTTCAATTCGTTGACGACAGCAAACACGTAGGGAGGAAGACGATTGAGTCGTTCAAACGTTACCATTGTTGTGCAATATGAAATGTTAAAAGCTTTAACAAGCAACTACTAAGTTATGGTCTGATTTCAATATATAAAAATTCACAAAACAAAAAAGGCATCACAAAAAAATGATGCCTTGTTGGTGAAGAGTATTGTACACACACTGTTTGGTGTGTTTGCTACGATTTCATCCGCTTCCCTTTTTCTTCTTCAGTGAAAATCCACCCGACAATTTTTCCTTCATCGATGTTTTCAAACTTATCCCAATACTCTGCTGTTCTGAAATTGCGCGAACTAGTATCGGCATGTACCGAAGACGTGACTTCATTCATAATAGTGGTGAATCTGGTTTTCCAATGTTCCATGTTTTTCACGCGCAAATCAACCCAGCCGCTGTGCGCCCATTCTTCAATAGCATTGGAAGTAATCGGCAATTCGTTAATTCCGCGGTAGGGAGGGATTTTTACTTCCTGTCCGCGCAGTAACGTTTTGCTGTCGGGAAGGAGAATTGGAATTCCTATTGAAATAATGTGGGCGCGCAACATTTCTTCTTTGTTGATCAGTGTGGTCAGGTCGGTAGAAATTTGCTTTGCCGGTGTTTTGACAACTTTTTTCATTGTGCGGTATACCAACTTTAACAAGTGGGCTTCGTACAACAATTTTGAAAGACGAGGTGGTCCAAGCATTTCAAATGCAACACTGTCAACGCCATGTTCCTTTTCAAGTTGTTTCATTTTTTCAATGGCACCCTGGAACATAAATCCGGCGCGATATGTTGGAGCGAGTGTTGCATTGTCGAGCGCATTGATGATGTCGTGTCCGGTGTTTCCGCCTTTAATTTCGTACACCACTGCTTCAGCGATCTCTTCGGGGGTAACGTATTCCATCTGCCCCGGTGTGGCAATGGCTTCAAATTCTCCACGTGAAAAAATTCCGTTTTCACCGGTGTCGATAAAAACAGACCGAAGCCGTTCACCGGTTGGTTTGGCAACGTCGTTGTTCATTTTAATTGTGAAAGTACCTTTCAGTTCGATGCCTTGATCCGGCGGACAATCGAATAATTCGATCGGCTTGCCTCGTTTTGCGATTTCGCCGTAAGCAATTTTCTTCCACGCAATGGCACCGGTAGGTTTAATTTCTTTTGTAATTGGCGCATCAGGTGTTCGTCCCATTAAAAACAGCAGTAACGTGTGTGCTCCTGCAACAGCAGATTTACTCAACAGCACGCGCGACGGTTTTTCCTCACTGTGTGTGTACGGAATATTCAATCCCATTCCTCCTGTGCCGCTTGTTCCGATTTTAACATAGATGCGCGTTTGTGCGGCATTCATTGAACGATAGAAAATCTGCACATGACGGATAATTTGCGGAGTGTATTGTGTAGCAAGAAGCCGTTCGACCGCTTCGCGGAGGTGTTTGGAATTATGCTGTAGCGCCAAAATGACATCGCGTGAACTTTGAAAGATATCTTGATATGCAATGGCTGTTGCCGAGTTAATGCAATCTACCACAATGTCCGGACGGTAGGTGTTGAGTAATTGAAAAAGAGCAGAGCGTTCAAGCACATCGGGGGTCAACTCTTCAATAATGTCGTTGATAAATATTGTTCGTTTTTGCTGATCGGCAAGAATTTCTTCCCGCGACAAATCTTTGAATTCATTCCGGACAAAAATGTTTCCCCACCACGGGACAAAGAACTTCTTTCCCGCTTTCGGATACTCTTTATACATTTGTTCGCACGCCTCTTTTGCTTCCGACTCTTTCAGCGACGTGATGATGATGCGTTTGGGTTTTTCTTCCATCAGTCGTCGGCAAATTGCGGAGCCGACAAGCCCCCAGCCGCCGAGCACAAGTACTGTTTTATCGTTGATGACCATAGTGCTATCTCTGTTTGAGAGTGTTTGACATTGAACAGGAAGATGTTTGCTTCCGTTTTTTTTATGGAGAAAGATACGCTGAATTGGTTGAAACAGCAATCTTTGTTTTCTTGGAAAAGTGTTTGCCTCGCTTTTTGCCGAACAGATCATTGTTCATCTCCCTCGTTCCGGTGTCTGTCTGACAAAACTGTTCATGCAACTATCGAAAATGAATTCTATTGCGTTAAAATTTTTTTCGAACGGACTTTTTGAGCAAGGCGTCCACTTATATCTTGAAAATAGTCCCAAAAAATTTCGTAGCAAATTATTTCTGATCGAGATAAAAATATTCATCCTATGGTTACTACGCTCCAACCACTTTTTCTTGGTCAACTTTGGAA
>JBFMDF010000213.1:0-4422 GCA_040753935.1 Bacteroidota bacterium
CAATTCCACCAAAATGTTCCGGCACAGGCGTCATTTCCATCAAGAGCGTTAGAAATTACAGAATAATAAAATCTTTGTGTCGCTGTATCCGTCACGCTGGATTGTTTTCTACCTAATTCAAAATCCCACGGTCTGCTCAGTGCGCCGCTCACGGACTGAATTCCTACTTCGGTAATAACAAATTTTTTTCCGAGGCTATTCGCAAATCTTGTCACAGACGAAAGATATGGCGACACCAATGCGTACGCTTCAGAAGTAGACGGCAGTTGCGAATATCCCTCAACAGCGGCAGGCGCGTAGAAATCAACACCAACATAGTTCAGTAAATCCCAAAAGGCAATTTGCTCGTATTCGGGATGCATAAAACCCAAAGCCGGCGCCCCGTTCCAATTGGAAGCATACATCAACGAGCCGTGAAATACTTTTTTCACCGAATCAATCAACATACGCCAGCGTGCAGAATACCGCGGCTGTGTGGCAGTTACCAACTCAGTGCCGATGCACAACGATTCCATCTTCAGTGATTCGGCAAGCGCGGCATATTTCAACATCATTGTACTGTATGAGGTAAACCACTGGCCATGTTCATCCGGAACAATGGCAGCCCGCCACTCACCCGTGTAAACATCAACATGTGGTTTCAATACTATCTTCATTCCCATGCTTCGCGCATCTTCGACAGCGACGGCAATATCGCGAGGTGTTGATGTCATGTACGATGCCGAGCCGGTGACGGGGTTTATTCCGCTGTAATTTGGAGCGATGACAACGCTGTTGATGGACTGTTGAAATTCAAAGACACAAATCGCAATCCATGAATTTGAAATTTGCAAACTCAAATCCGTCACGGCATTCCTCAATCTTCCTTTTTCAAATCCATCCGTGTGAAATGATGTGTACGTGAAACCACACATCTCAAAATTTCTTACAACGGGTTGAGTGTCCGATAACAAGTCGCACCCTGAACACACAATGACAATAACACACGAGTATGCGAAGTATTTCATAAAAGATGATTTATTCCCATTCAATCGTCGCCGGCGGTTTTGAACTGATGTCGTACACTACACGATTCACACCACGTACTTCGTTGATAATACGGTTTGAAACGTGAGCAAGAAACTCATACGGCAGACGTGCCCAATCTGCCGTCATACCGTCAACACTGGTTACAGCGCGAATGGCAACAGTGTTTTCATACGTCCGCTCGTCCCCCATCACACCGACCGATTGCACCGGAAGCAGAACGACAAACGCCTGCCACGTTGTGTTATAGAGATTGTGAGCACGAAGTTCAGAAATAAAAATATCATCGGCGCTTCGCAGCACTTCCAGTCGTTCGGGTGTAACATCGCCGAGAATGCGAATTGCCAAACCCGGACCGGGAAACGGATGACGGTCAATCAACTGATCGGGCAAACCAAGTTTTCTACCGACTTCGCGGACTTCATCTTTGAACAATTCTCGAAACGGCTCAATCAATTTCAAGTGCATCCGCTCCGGCAATCCCCCCACATTGTGATGCGTTTTAATAGTTTGTGACGGACCTTTGAACGACACCGATTCAATCACATCGGGATACAGCGTCCCCTGTGCAAGGAATTCTGCACCATCAACTTTCTTTGCTTCCGCTTCAAAAATATCGATAAATGTTTTGCCGATAATTTTCCGTTTCTGTTCAGGATCAGTAACGCCCCGCAATCGATCAAGAAAGAGTGCCGTACCGTCCACAACATCAAGCGGAATGTGAAATTCGTCGCGGAATGTTTGCACTACTTGTGCGCTTTCGTTTCGTCGCATTACACCGTTGTCGATATGAATGCAGAAGAGTTGATTGCCAATGGCTTTGTGCAGCAGCACCGCGGCAACCGAAGAATCAACCCCTCCACTGAGCGCACACAACACTTTCTTTGTGCCAACGGTAGCTCTAATTTCTTTTATTGAACTTTCGATAAACGATTCGGCATTCCAATCTCCCGCACAACCGCAAATTTCAAATAGAAAGTTCGACAGGATTTTCTTTCCCTCTTTCGTGTGCACAACTTCGGGATGAAACTGAATGCCATACTGTTTCTTTGCACTGTTGCGTATCGCACAAATTTCGGCGTTGGCGGAATGGGCAATTTTTTCAAATCCCGGGGGAAGTTTCGTTGCCTCATCGCCGTGACTCATCCACACTTCGGTTGAAGATTCAATCCCTTTGAAAATATCGTCGTGCATATCCACTAATAAATGCGCACGACCGTACTCGCGGCGCGGCGCTTTATTCACCTCTCCGCCATTTTGATATGTCATCAGTTGCAAGCCGTAGCAAATACCAAGGAGAGGAATACCGAGATCGTAAATTCTTCTATCGGGTATCGGCGCATCGGCGGTATACACACTCGATGGTCCGCCGGAGAGAATAATACCTTTCGGCTTGAATGATTGAATTGTTTCAATCGGAATGTTGAACGGATGAATTTCGCAATAGACATGCAATTCACGCACCCGGCGAGCAATCAACTGTGTGTACTGCGAACCGAAATCGAGAATAAGAATAGATTCACTGTGAAGCATTCTGTCAGAATTTGATTCATAAATAGAGAAATGAAGAATGATACTTGAAGATACTGCTCTTTGTGTGAGTGTGCAAGTTTCGCCGAGAGAACTTTTCTTGTTTCCTCGCCACTTTTTAAGTAATTTCAAATACCGTGATGGAAAAAAAGGAATTTCTCCCTGAAGAACGAATTGCAATTTCTAACCGTCGGGCGCGGCACGACTACGAAATTCTCGATGTGTATGAAGCAGGAATTGTGCTGAAGGGCTCCGAAGTGAAATCGCTTCGACAGGGCAGAGCAAATTTACAGGATAGTTATGCGGATCTCAAACGCGGCGAAGTGTGGCTTCACAACATGCACATCAGTCCGTTTGAACACGCCAATCGCTTCAACCATGATCCCGTGCGCGACAGAAAGTTGCTGTTGAACAAAAGCGAAATACGCAAATTGATTGGCAAAACAACGGAAAGAGGATTGACGCTGGTACCGCTGAAAATCTACTTCAAAAAAGGAATTGCAAAAGTTGAACTTGCTCTCGCCAAAGGGAAAAAATCCTACGATCGGAGAGAAGATATTAAGAAGCGTGATGTGGAACGAGAGATGAGAAGAAATTTTAGAAAATAAAATTACAACGATATTTCACTTTTACCTTTTGAGTTACTCATGCCATTTCCTCCACTGAATGAACAAATGGACCTTATCCGCCGCGGTGTAGCGGAAATTATTCCCGAAGAAGATCTCGCGCGGAAAATTGAACACTCAATCAAAACAAACAAACCGCTCAACGTTAAACTTGGCTGTGACCCCAGCCGACCAGACTTGCATCTCGGCCATTCCGTTGTACTGCGCAAACTTCGGCAATTTCAAGATTTAGGACACAACGCCATTTTGATTGTTGGAGACTTTACCGGCATGATCGGTGACCCTTCCGGTAAAAGTAAAACGCGTCCCTCACTCTCATTGGAAGAGACGCGGAAAAATGGCGAAACATATTTTGAACAGGCACGCAAAATTCTTTCCGAAAAAAATGTGCAGATGGTCTACAACTCCGAATGGCTTGGCAAAATGAGTTTTTCCGATGTGATTAAACTTGCCAGCAAGTACACCGTTTCACAAATGTTGGAGCGAGAAGATTTCCATTCTCGTTTTAATAAAGAAGAGCCGATCAGCGTGCATGAATTTCTCTATCCGCTGGCACAGGCAATGGATTCGGTTGCCATTGACAGTGACGTTGAACTCGGCGGAACTGATCAAAAATTCAATCTACTGGTTGGACGTGCTATCCAGCGCGAATATGGAAAAGAGCCTCAGGTTATTATAACAATGCCAATTCTGCCCGGTACCGATGGCGTTGAAAAGATGAGCAAATCGCTCGATAACTACATTGGTATCAATGAGCCGCCACGTGAAATTTATGGCAAAACGCTATCCATACCCGACAAACTGATGTACGAGTACTTTGTCTTGGCAACGAATATTCCCAATACTGAACTTCAAGAGATTCACTCGCTCATTCTATCAAATCCCAGAGAAGCAAAACGACGACTGGCACGAGAACTGGTAACTCTCTATCACTCCAAAGAAGCCGCGCGCTATGCTGAAGAAGAATTTGACCGTATTTTCGTCAAAAAAGATATTCCGGATGAGATTGAATCTATGCACGTTGGTTCGAAAGGAACACGCATCAATATCCTTCAATTGCTGACCGATACCCATTTGGCATCATCGAAAGGTGAAGCACGACGGTTGGTAGAGCAAGGTGGTGTTTCGATAAACAGCGAAAAAATTTCCGATCCCAAATTCAATCTCACGCTTGACGGAGAAAAGATTGTAAAGGTCGGTAAGAGAAAATTCCTGAAAATAATTCCAACGTCATAGAAAT
>JBFMDF010000214.1:0-4406 GCA_040753935.1 Bacteroidota bacterium
ATGGAATAGTTTCTGCGCAGGATACCACCGCTGTTTCAGCACAGGAAACAATTGAATCAATTCTCGACGGTTCAACTGATGAACAAGATTTGCGTGAATTGGGCGAAGAGTTGGAGTATCTTCAACAACATCCGATAAACATCACCAAACCGAATTACAACGATTTGATGAAACTCCCGTTTATCTCGCCAATGCTGGCTGAAGCGATTGTGCTATACACCGATACTGTGCATATTACCTCATTCGACCAGTTGCTTGAAATTGAATTGATGTCGGAAGAGATATACAAACAACTGTTGCCGTTCATAACACTTCAAAAAGATAATTCGCAATCGTTCGTATCGTACATACTGCCCCAACGTACCGAATCGCGCACACGCTACGAAACCAGACTGCAACAACCGCGCGGATACAGCAACAACACCTATCGTGGCGATATTGCCAGTACGTACCAACGTGTAAGAATTGGTAATGAAAACGTTGAACTTGCAGGACTGTTTGAAAAAGATGCAGGCGAACTATATAACGATGGATTTATTGCAGGATACCTTGCAGTACAAGATTTAAATATTGTTCATCGGGCAATTGTCGGTAATTTTACAATCACATCGGGACAAGGATTAGTCTTTGCAAAAAATATAGCAACCAGTAAGGGAAGCAATGCAGTCGGGCAAATTCTGAAACGAGGCGCTCTTCTTTCACCGACTGTTTCAACTGATGAATTCCGATTTTTTCAAGGTCTTGCCGTTCATGGTGATGTCCATCAGTTTTCTCTCCTGGGATTTTACTCAGACCGGCTTCTACCGGCGAATGTTAATGATGCCGGAAGTGTTACAAGTTTTTACCAATCGGGCACCTATCGAACGGTAAATGACTTAAAACGTAAAAATGCGCTTAATGAACAAGTTATCGGCGGTGTGTTGCGTTACGCAATTGACCCGGTCAAAGACATTTCTCTCACACTTGTCAGTGCAGAATACAACAAAAACATTAGACCTACGATTTTTACATTGGGCAATGGAAAATCAATCACTGCCGGAAGTCTTTCGTGGGAGTTACCCTTTTCACGTTTGACGTTTTTTGGTGAGATTGCTTCGAATGAAGGGAAAGCATTCAGTAAAATCATCGGTACCATTATTCCGCTGGCACGCGGCGTTGCCTTCAGTTACCATCACCGCTCGTTTACGAAAGGTTTTGTTAGTCCATTTGCTCGTCCGTTTGGAGAGCGGGAGATTATCAGTGATGGTGAGGTAGGGAATTATGTCGGCATGGAGTTCCAAGTCGGCAGACTTGTCATTAGTTCGTATGGCGATATATTCACTCTTCCTTCAACGGACAACCACTTTGCTGTTACGGGACATGAACTGTTTCTGCACAGTGCGTACTCAATCGGAAAAAATGTTGATGTGTTCTTACAAGTACGGAATAAAGAAAAATATTCTTCGTTTCTGCGGCTCGTTGATGATCAACGAACTCAAACGAATTACCGCGTTGCCTATACCATTCAGGTAACAACGCAATTGACGTTTACACAACGTGCAGAAATGGTATTTGTCTCTTACAAACCATCAGGGTATTCTGAAAAGGGATTATTAACATTTGTCGAAGGGAGGTACAAACACAAACAACGTGGTGTTGATCTGAAGTCACGCATCGTCTTTTTTGATACCGATTCATATGACTCACGTTTGTATCAATATGAATCAGATGTTGCAGGAAATTTTTCCAACCCTCCGATGTACGGTACAGGGATTCGCTGGTATTTCATTGCAGGATATGAATTGTTCCCGAAGTTCAACATTTCGGTAAAATATTCTGAAACGAAACGGCTCTTCGATACTGTTATAGGAAGCGGTAACGACGAAATCATCGGCAATGTTGATAATTATCTTGTCCTTCAAATTGATTTCAGGATATGACGTTTTTTTCGTACATTAGAATAGTATGAGTGAGCAGAATAACAAAACAGTAGTGCTTGGCATGAGCGGCGGAGTAGATTCTTCCGTCTGTGCGGCGTTGTTAATTGAACAAGGGTATCAGGTCATCGGCATTACCATCAAAACGTACAATTATGATGATGTGGGTGGCACCATTGAAGGAGATAAAAGCTGCTGTTCGCTCGATGGTATCAATGATGCGCGGATTATTGCCGCTAAATTCGGTTTTCCTCACTACGTCGTAGATTTTTCAGAAGTGTTTGGTCGGACGGTTATTGATAATTTTATTGACGAATATATGCTTGGCCGCACGCCAAATCCCTGTGTCATCTGTAACAGAAAAATCAAATGGGAGGAATTGATTCGGAAGGGAATGCAACTTGGCGCCGGTTACGTGGCAATGGGGCATTATGCACGCGTTCGTTTTGATGAAAACACAAAACGATATGTTGTGTCGAAAGGGAAGGACACACGCAAAGATCAATCATACATGCTGTGGAATGTAACACAGGAATCGCTCAGCCGCACTATATTTCCAATCGGTGACTTGACGAAAGAAGAAGTTCGTGCCATCGGCCGCACGTATGGATTAAAAAACGCAGCTAAGAAAGAAAGTTTTGAAATCTGCTTCATCACCGATAACAATTACGAACGTTTCTTAAAACATAAACTACCTCAGTTAGAACAGCAGGTAGCCGGTGGACCAATTGTGATGAACGGAGAAGTGATCGGTGAACATCAGGGGTTCCCATTTTATACCATCGGTAAGCGGAAAGGTCTCGGCATTGCACATCAAGAGCCGTTGTACGTAACATCCATTGATTACAAAGAAAACAAAGTTGTTGTTGGACACGAAAAAGATTTGTATCACTCCGGACTCTTTGCCTCAAAATTGAATTTGATAAAGTTTGATCATCTGTTCGGTGGGAAAGAGTTAACTGTAAAAATACGATACAAAGATGTTGATGAGCCGGCCCTCGTAACGCAGTTAGATGGCAGTGGCGATGGAGAGGGACGCATAAAAGTGGAATTTAAGAATCCCAAACGTGCCATCACGCCTGGCCAGTCGGTTGTTTTTTATGATGGAGACGATCTTGTCGGTGGCGCGATTATTGATGAATACTTCAATTAACACGATAGCCACTATTAACATCTGACGGACACAATCCAATCAAGTGTGTTTGCTTTGAACACAAAACGCATTCTTTCGATTGTTCTTCTGCTTCTCTTCACCTCAACAGCGTACATTCATACCTTCCACAACGGATGGACAACGTGGGATGATGATGTGTATGTTACCGACAATCATTTCATTCGCGATATCACTGCTGAAAATCTTGTTGCTATCTGGACGAAATCGTTTAACGGTTCGTACTTGCCGCTGACGTTGATGTCGTATATGGTTGATTATGCAATCGGAGGATATAATCCGGCTGTTTACCATACGATAAATCTACTGTTCCATATCATCAATGTTGTGCTGGTGTATGTTCTTAGTGTGAGGTTGTCAAACGGAAGTCATCTTACAGGATTTGTTGTGGCGCTTATCTTCGGCATTCATCCGATGCACGTAGAATCGGTAGCATGGATCTCCGGACGGAAAGATATGGTGAGCGGAATGTTCTTTCTTCTTTCAGTCATTGCGTATCTCAACTACATCCAGCAAGCACAGCAAAAAGGGTTGGTCCTGTCATTTATTTTTTTTACACTCGCATTGTATTCAAAAATTACCGTAGTTATGCTTCCCTTTGTATTGATTCTCCTTGATATCTACATCGGGCGTACGTGGCGGTGGAATCTTGTGTATGAGAAATTGTTCTTTTTCTTAATCGCCATAGTCTTTGTTGTTATTGGATATTTCGCTCAGTACACAGCTGGTGCGCTTCGTCATTCATCGTTGTTAGAGATGCTCCTAATGCCGCATTACTCATTGTTTTTTTATATCTACAAGTTTTTCCTGCCAATACAGCTTTCTTCATATTATCCTTATCCCAAAATAGATGAAGGGATGGTTCCAATCGTTGTGTATCTATCTCTGCCGATCGTGTATGTCATATTCTACCTTGTATGGGAAAACCGGTCATCGCGGCATGTGGTGTTTGGATTTTTGTTTTTTCTGTTGTTGGTGTTTCCCGTCCTCCAGCATATTCGGTTCAGCGGCATCATTGCGGCAGATAGGTTCACGTATCTTCCGTACATAGGGCTTGCGTTTCCAATAGGTGTGTTGGTTGAAAAAATTTTCCAACGCTCCTCAAAGCAGTTACGAATGCTCAGTATTACGATAGGAATAATTCTTTGCGCGGCGATGTTCGCACTAACTTTTCATCGTGTTCAGGTATGGAAGGATAGCAATACGCTCTGGAACGATGTGCTCAAAAAATATCCGGATGCTTTTCGGTGAAAAGGATTATTTTTTATCCAGCCAATCGAGTAAACCGGAAATGAACGTCAGAGGATGCGGCGGACAAC